>JAHIUG010000028.1 GCA_018817245.1 Patescibacteria group bacterium
CATTTCAATACTCCCTGTAAATGTAAAAGAACAACTATCCTAAGGAGGGAGTTGTTCGTTGTTTCGATGTGACAGTTCCCTCCAGCCTGTCACTCTTAAATTTATGGTTATTTGTGCCGTTTCGTTCTATACTTCCATATAGACTTCCGGTTCTTGATCTTGAAAAGCACTATAGCATACATTGGAAGTTTTGTCAACCCCTTTGGTTAGCAATAATAATAAATACTCAAAATATGGCTAAAATAGGCCTAAAATCAGGATTGCTTGAACTTGGCTTCTCTCCTCATGAAGCTGAGGTCTATTTAGCGCTCCTTGCTCACGGACCATGTTCTGTCGGTCCCCTTGTTACCGCTACAAGGCTTCATCGCAATATTGTTTATACGGAATTGGACCATTTAAAGGCACGAAAGATGGTTAGTGAAAAGCAGGTACGAGGTAGAAAACGCTTCTCAGTCGCTTCACCCAGTCGTTTATCCCATGAATTTAATGAGAAAGCTAAAGTAGCAAAAGACTTGAGTGAATTGATTGAAAGGCAAATGCCTAAGGGCTTACCGGAGATAACAGTGCATCAAGGAAATGAGGAGTATCTATCACTGCTTACAGATTTAATAAAAGCAATGCCAAAAGGAAGTACAAAATATGTGCTTGGCGCAGGTGGTGAGCAATTTATGGAAAAAACCATGCGTCCTATTTGGAAGGAATATCATGATGTGGCGCGTCCGCGTATTAAAATAAAAATGATCGCCTACGAACCGCAGCGATCATCAATCAAACCTGATAACAGATCTGAAGATATTTACGAAGTACGCTATCTTCCAGCAAAGCTTGAAAACCCGGCTGGAATTCATATTTATCCTGAGGTAAATACAGTGCTCAATATCATTTATTCAGATGCAACAACACCTGTAACCGCAATACGTATTAACTATTCTGCTTTTGCAAAATCTTACTTGCAGCTTTTTAATAATCTTTGGAATACCGCGAGGCCTTAGTACGTCTAACCCTGAATATGCTGCACCCTGCCTACTTCACCGGATTCTAATCTAACTTTAATACCGCGCGGATGCACGGCTTTGCTGGTCAATAAATCTTTCACAATCCCTTGTGTCATTTTGCCGGATCGCTGATCTTCTTTTTTAACAACCACAACAACTAAGCCAGGTTTAATATCTTTACGTATTGTTCCATCCATACTAAATGTAATACTATCCTATTGTGAATAAAATTAGAATCAACAAATTTATTTCAGATGCGGGTGTGTGCTCACGACGCGAAGCAGATCGTCTTATTAGAGATGGAAAGGTAAAAATCAATGACACTTTGGCCTCAACCGGTAATCAAATTACATCCGAAGACACTGTGACAATAAATGGGGAACGGGTATCACCGAGCCAAGCTAAAATCTACATCGCATTTAATAAACCATATGGCGTTATAACCACCACAGACGAACGTCGTTCCAATAATGTTATAGATTATGTAGATGTAGGAGCGCGCGTTTATCCGATTGGCCGTCTTGATGTTCATTCTACGGGACTTCTTTTATTAACCAATGACGGCAGTATCGTAAACAAAATTCTCAAATCAAAAAATAAAAAAGAGAAGGAATATCTTGTTACGCTAAACAAACCAATTCAACAAAAAGATTTGCAAAAGCTTCGTGACGGCATAATATTGGGCGATCATAAGACATTACCGGCCAGAGTTAAAAAAATGAGTGCGAAAAAAATCAACATAGTGCTTGTTCAAGGAATAAATCGGCAGATACGCAGGATGTGTGAAAAACTGGGATATGGGGTCGTGGAACTTAAACGAATCCGTATAGGCAGCATACGACTTGGAGATCTATCACCAGGGGAATGGCGCAATCTCACAAAACGCGAGATCGACACGCTCCTAAAATAAACTCCAATAAAAACACCAGCCCGAATTGGACTGGTGTTTTTATGGGGTGGCCAACGGGAATTGAACCCGTGATAACAGGACCACAACCTGCTGTGTTACCATTACACCATGGCCACCATGGCGCTCTTTAATTCTCAACGCAGGCTAAAGACCTGCGGCTACAATTTTGTATCTAAAAGCTACGCGAGAGTAGCATGAATTTAGTGATTTGGCAAGGTCGTGTCGGTTATAAAACTTTTTATCAAACAATCATATTTACACGCATTTTCACAATATTCTGACCAGTCCTATTGACATAATCCAAAAAATGTTATAGTCATATATGATCAATGGTGAGCCAATTCCCATTGTCGTCCTTTAACAAAAAGTTGGCGAAAGGAACGAAGGATAATGAAATCAACCTCAATTCGTATTCATGGAGGAGCCTTCGTCAGTCCACGCACGGTAATGGTGGTGGTTATCTACAGGGATGTCGCAAAAGACCTTCTCGGTAAATACATCAGCCCGGATCGTATCGTGGATATCTGTGAGCACTATGGACAAGTAGTTGCACGCATTGCTTACATGCCCGGAAAGGTGATTGCCAACCACAAAGTGCTCCCGCGTTGGACGCGTCTGGGATTCAAGCCCATCGGCGATTCGCTCGACGACAAAGACATAGCTCCGATCATCCAGAATGAGGTGCAGCTACATCAACCCGATGTAGTCGTATTTGTGGGAAGCGAAAGCATTCCTGACTCGCTCATTGGAAATCTAATGACGAGCGGAATCTACGTGGCCCTGTTTTCAACAAAGCAGCATGCTCCTTCACGAAAGGATCTGGATGAGACGCTTATGCTTTCAGATTACGTGGAAGGCAAACCCCTACCGCCACGAACAGCGCTAGCTCAAGAGCACGAAACGCGTCTGGTCCAAGTTTTGTTCAAAGGTGAAGGCACAAGCCAGAGCTATTCAGAGCAACTCGAGGCCCAAGATCCGGAAACACATCATCTCCTAATGGAGGTATTGACCGCGGACAAGTCCTCAGTCAAAGATGTGCTTCAAATGCTTCTGTGGCACGAACAGAAAGGTGCACTGCCCAAGCTCGTACGCACAGCACTCATTGCTCTCTCCTTTGCGCAATTCGATCACTGTGAAACTCGACTTGTGCCAAAGGATCGTCTGTACTGGCAGCTTCTGCGTTGTGGCATTTCTGTTGACACGATCGGAAGACTTACTCTGAACTTGTTGGCTGAACTGGGAACGCTGGCTATCCGGCATACAGGCAATAATCATGATATGGACTATGCGTATGCACTAAGACACAAAGATCCAACGCATGATCTGGCACGCCAGTTCTGCAAGGGATTCCTAAGTGCTGAGCGACAACTACCGGATTTCAGTAAGTTGTCCTACGCTGACAAGATCATGGCAGCTCTCGAGATACTTTTTTCAAACCCAGCAGACATGACCGGCGATCCGCAGATCTATCTGAAGGACTGGCTTCGACGCCTGCTCAGTCAGACTTCCAATCAAAATATGAGACGCGTCATGTATAACCTAGGAAATTCTTCTCCGCAAGAAATCAAGGCTTTCATGGTAGCGCTCGAAGATCTCCTACTGGTTCCTGTCCAAGAGCCTGATTCAGAACCAGAGCTCTTGGATCACACGCTCGATCCTGACGAAATCACGATTCCGGTGGACAGCGGAACGCGCCCTATCAGGGCGGCTCGCGATGAACGGGACGACGACAAGGTTGAGGCATGTAGTGCCTAAACCCAACTCAAGAAAACAATAACTTCTCAAGCGACCGATTAACAACCGGTCGTTTTTTTATCAAAAAAACAATCCCGTATTGGAATTGTTTTTTCTGGTGCCCTCGGGAGGAATCGAACCTCCATAACCAGCTTAGAAGGCTGGTGTTCTATCCATTAAACTACAAGGGCGAGAATGCAAAAGATAGCAGGTTTTTGTAAAAAAATCAAGTGTCTACTCTTCA
>JAHIUG010000029.1 GCA_018817245.1 Patescibacteria group bacterium
GAATAATAAAAGCCCATCCACGAAGTAAAAGGGGCTAAAAAATGGTATTGACATCACAGGTCTTACTGTATTATTGTGTAATCACAAAGGTCTGCACTCCGAACTGTCACCGGACGGTGGCGTGGCCGGGACAACCGGCATAGGGTGCGTGACCGGAAACAGCCCCGCGGGGGCTGTTTTTTGTTATTTAAAGAACCACTCGTCTTCAATATGTTTTAAAATCTTAGCGTGATATTCTTGACAATCTTTTTTATCAGTTTGTTGCGCTCGATTGATGCTTCCCGCGATCATGTCTGCCAACTGTATCAAAGTATTTGTTCTTGAATCCACCATCTTACAGTTCTTAAATACTTTATTATTTACAGTGTTCAATTCACGCCGTAAATATGTAATAAAATTTCTGCGAAAAATCCTATCACCTCCGCCGTCAATACGAACCTTGGCATTGATAATGGATCCGCCATGATGCTTCAACGTTTCCTTGATGAAATAAGCGTAAAATTTATTCCTGTTATTTTTAAGTTCCTCGCTATAAATCAGAGACTTGTTTACGATAAGCGCACGTATCTTAAACCCGAACGGTTTAACGGTGTCCAAGAATTTCTTTCTCACATCTTTCGAGGATTTGAAAAATCTGAATTCGGTATCATCGGGAAACTCCAACTCTCGACGAAGTTTCTTGATTGCGACAGCTGTTTCTTCAGCTTGTAGCTCATCCTCAAAAATAATCATCGCAATTACGAAAAAACGCGTTGATCCCTTGTCGAGCTTAAATCCAGGATCACCTGAATCATCAATGAACACGAGCATAAAACAAATCTAACATTATCAAGGATAATTTACGAACTAAAAATGCTCCGCTTGTAACTCTCCAAATTCTCAAGTGCAATACCGGTTCCTTTAGCCACACAAAGTTGTGGATCATCTGCCACAAACGCAGGAACTCCAGTGGCATCTGAGAACAAACGATCTAAATTTCTAAGTTGAGAAGACCCGCCGCTCAAAACCATTCCCTTTTCCATAACGTCAGCTGACAGCTCTGGCGGTGTATTTTGCAGCACTTCTTTAATAGCTTCCACAATTCCCTGCAAATCATGCTGTACCGCATCTGTCACATCTTCTGAAGTAACAGTAATAACGCGCGGCAGGCCGCTAATCATGTCGCGTCCTTTAACCTGCATCTCCAATCTCTTTTCCAAATAAAGCGCCGAACCAATTCGAATCTTAATATCTTCAGATGTTCTCTCCCCTATTGCCAAACCGTATTTGCGACGAACATGCTCTTGAATGGCAGCATCTAATTTTGTTCCGCCGGTTCGCACAGAAGATGAAGCAACGATTCCTCCTAACGAAATAACTGCGATTTCGCTTGTACCACCACCAATGTCAATAATCATGTGACCGGATGGTGAACCGATCGGTATGTCCGCACCGATAGCAGCTACAACCGGTTCTTTGATAATGTATGCAGCTCGCGCTCCTGCGCTGATAGTCGCGTCAATAACCGCTCTTCGTTCTGTTGATGTAATACCGCCCGGAACAGCGACCATAACCTCAGGTCGCAAAAAACGCATTCCTCCCAAAGCTTTATTTAAAAAATAACGCAGCATTGCCTCAGTCGTACGATAATCCGCAATTACTCCATCTTTTAAAGGACGGCGAGCGACAATAGTATCCGGCGTGCGACCAAGCATCTCTTTGGCTTCTTTACCAACAGCGAGAACTCGTTTGTCAGCAAGCGAAATAGCCACCACTGATGGCTCATTAATGATAATTCCTTTTTTGGGAACATAGACCAAAACCGTGGTCGTTCCCAAATCAATGCCGACTTTTCTTGCAAACATGTTATTAGAAGTTAGAAGCTAGAAGTTGGAAGTTAGAAGTCCTTCTGGCTTCAGGCTTCCAGCTTCAGAATTTAATTACAAATGACCGATCCATTAATGAATCTGTCTGATATTCATATCGAGCGTCACCCCATTTGTTGCGCTCCTCTGAGGGTGTCGCCGACTTTATGTTCTTATCGAATAAGAGATTAACAGTCAAGTTAGTTTCATCTGCTCCGGGCTGCTTTGACCAGTCCAACCGATACTCATTTTGTCTGATCTGTTTTGCAATGTACGGTGGCAGACGATAAGTGAATGATAAGTTCCCGGTACTGTTAGGCTCAATAGACCAAAATGCGCCGTAAACCGTCTTGCCAAGCTCGTTAAATACATCAACTTTGCCGGGAATGAGCTTGCCACCTGTTTTGTTCAAATCATCCTGCATGGCGCCTTGAGATTCAATAAGTTCACTTCCTTCCGGAACATAAACGCGAGTGTAAGTTCGGTAGCGCGTGTAACGATAATCTTCAAAACCCTTTGCGGTATTTGTGTATTCGAGATTAACTGTAACTTTTGGTTCCTGCGGATCTGTGGCATCCAGATTATAAGTAACGCTCTTGTTCATTGCGCCATCGGTTTTAAGCGCGGCCAGATTGGCATCGACAACCCAGACAAAATCTCCGGTTTGCGACTTTGTTCTGGCTGTCCATCCTCGCGCATCCAAAAGACGCAACAATCCGGGATCGCGAGAATAAATCATGATTTGCTTTCGCTCCAAGGCCAAAGTCAAAACATCCAACACTTCCGGCCAACGAGCTGCCGGTAGAGAGAAAAGTTTTTTTACCAATTCCTGACCTAGCCGAGACACGATTTCTTTGCGTTTTTCAACCGGCAATCCTTGCTGGTGCCAACCCACCTCAACCTCAAATTCCAGTTTCTCAAAAAAGTTTTCAGCATTAAAAGTTTTTCCATCAACCGTAAGCGGACCGGTCATTCGCAGAAGCGCTTCAAATAAACCGGGCTCTAAAGCCACATATGTACTTGGCGGATTGGAAAGTGGGGCGTGCGCCTGAAGTTCGCTTTCTCGAATATAAAAATCCAGCACGCGATCCGCTGAAGTTGGAAAATCCGGCGACCAATTTGCGTCGCGTAAAAACCAATTGTTTAATCCTAGATACTGTCGAATCGGCTCAGGCGGCGTCTCCTTCCACACACCGGAAACGGGATTATCAATATTATAAACATCCGTAAACTCAAACTCTGTGATCTCGCCAGCATCTGTAGATACAGTGCCGACATTTCCGATAAAACCGCCGCCGGGTCGCAACTCGTCAGCATTTTGCAAAACAACCAAGAATCTGTGCGGTTCAGGATAACCTGTTATCGGCAACAAAACTTCGATCATCGGAACAGCTTCGTCCAAAGCGCGCTGCAAAACCGGAAGGGCGTCTGCAAGAGGTTTGAGCGCTAGCCTGACCGGAGATGCCAGCTGATCTTGCGGCACCCTGTTCCAAAGTTCTAAGGCAAGCGCCATCTTGTCACGCGCTAAACGCAATTGCGACAATTGATTATTTAATTTACTCAGCAAAGACAAGCGCTCCTCGCGGGTCAAATCTTCAAACTTGCGCGTTGGCTCAATAACAATATCCAATCCTGTTGAAACTTCTGCTCCTCCACGCAAAGCGCCAATTATAGATGATGCCACATCCATCATATCCAGCATGCTGTCCAGCGTTCCAATGCCGGCAGCTGTTGCATCTTCTAGCGCGCGAATCTGAGTACCAATAAAAGGAAGATCGCGCCAAAATCCAACTCTTGGCAAATTGTCGCGCACCACAGCTAATTCTTTCTGAGCAAAATTAATATCAACTTTAGCGCCATCAATATCTAGCTTCATCATCTTTTCCTGAGCGCTGTTTATAGATTGCTTTGCTGCGCCTGCAGCCACACCGGCTCGTGAAACCGCGATACCGGCCGGAACGGTTAGTACTAAAACCACTCCCACAATCGCGCCAAAAATCCACCAGCCAAATTTTCTCTTTTTCTTAGACAGTTGTTTGTCCGGCATCTGGCGTCTGGCATCTGTCTCTGCCGAAGACACGGGATCCGACGATTCAAAAATCGGTTGCTCAAATGGATTTGCAACATTTTGCTCTTTTGCACCAGTGCTCTCGCTAGCCCCATGAGAGTTCTGCTCTTCTACAGGGTGTTCTTGTGAGGGGGGCAATTCCGGAAAAGCCGGGCAAGTTAAAAAATTTGGAGATTTATTAGACATGGTTATATGAGTATACAATATTCGGAGTTATTTCGTACTACGCCCGACATCCTCTCACATTGCCTGTCTTTTTTGGCTAAATAATTTGACGTAAATACGACGACCTTCGCAATGTTGTAGTAAACCCAGATAAGACATCATGCGAGCTTCTTCTTTGCCATCACAAATCGTCAAACTCTTTAACATGCGCTTCTTTGTATTGGCTCTCAGAACTCGATAATAAGGTAAACTGACGTAGCCTAAAAAATCAGCGCCTTGATTGAATTTGCGCAGATCAATTTTCTTGGGATGTAAGCTTAGTGAAAGCTCGTCACGTAAAAATTCTCTTATAATCGGCAGCGCAGAGACAAGAGCAACTGGGTCATGATGTAATAAAACGGAATCATCCGTGTAACGAAGATAATACTTAGCTCTAAGTCGCTCCTTCATGAAGTGGTCAAACGGATTCAAGTAAACATTGGCAAAAAGTTGAGAAGTTAAATTTCCGATGGGAAGACCTTTAAGCTCTCTCTCTCTCTCTGGAACTTTTTATCCACAAGTGGATAACTTTCAATTATTTCACTCAGGAGCCATAACGTTTTAGGATCGGTAATTTTTCTTTCTAATAAATCAAAAAGAATAGCGTGATCTATACTATCAAAAAATTTCTTGATGTCGCACTTCAATACCCAGCAAGTCCTTGTATAATTTTGACTAACCTTGCGCGCGAATACTTCCAACCGCTTTACTGCTTTATGCGTCCCTTTATCAATCCTGCACGAATATGAATCGTATATGAATGAACGATCAAAAATAGGATA
>JAHIUG010000030.1 GCA_018817245.1 Patescibacteria group bacterium
GTGAAAATCGGACCAAGATTATTCCAGCGAAAGTCATTCGCGAATATTGGAAGCAATAGATTTGTTGCGAGCGCCAAAACCCAAAACAATGTCACACTGGTGGTTACTGAGAGCATCTGCCTTCGGATCAAGCCGCGCGACTTAATTGTCTTATACCAAGATCGGAAAATAACGTACGTAAGTGAGCCTAAGAAAAATAACGTCCAGAGCATGTAGGTCTGCGGAATAAACTCACCCGTGATATATGAAATACCATCTCCGGCAATCTGCACTGTTTCAATCATGAAAGGAGACGCTGCTAGCGCAAAAAATCCCACTGCACAAATCCAAGAAATTGCTGTCCACAACTTCCACCGCTTAACTGGCTCTGGAAAAATGTGAACGAACCACAAAAGTCCGGCAGCCATTACAGCACCAAACGAAAAAGCTAATCTACCCCATAGTAATCCAGGTCCAATATCTGCAAGCGTCAAAAATATTGAAAGATTCCAACCGCCGGTTGCAAGTGCGAACAATGCGAAAGCTTGATTAACATTCTTTTTGGGATTTTTTGCCAAGATAAAAGCACCGATCGAAGTGTTCAGTACAAATGTAACAAATTGTAAAACAAGCAAATAAAGCATGGGTACGCTGCGCGTAATTACTAATTACAAATTTCTAATTACCAATGTCTGTTGTAATAATGTTTTTGGATTTCCTACATTCGTAATTAGTTATTCGAATTTCGTAATTTTCGTATATAGAATACCATAAAACTAAAACCTCCGTGACAAGCGAACCGGAGGTTTTAAAAGAACGTTTGGCTAGTTTTTGCCAAAAGCGAGCGCTTTGAGCAAGCGCAGATCGATGATGATGGGGACGGTGTCAGTATTGTGATACATCTTCCTCTCCCCAATCACTCTCATTGGCCATCTCATCTTTTCGAGATGTATATAAAAATCGTATTGAGCGGCTACTAACCAAAAGCGGTAACCATGAGCAACAGACCAAATACGGGCCGATTCAAGCAAATAGTGAGACTGGCGGATCCTCTCTCCGAGAGGAAAGTGTACTCGCTCGCCGATGAGTCTAGAGGATTCGGCGACAAGCGGTCGTGGCAAACCGGCTGGGAGTTGATATGCCCCAGGACCTGTTTCCATGAGGAATTTATCATCAACCTCGAAAACCAATCTACTGCACCCAACCACCTCTCCTCGAATCTTGCTCACGAACGTAACAGCCGTTAGATCGAATTTATCGAACTCCAAGCCGTTAGGATAGTCTTCGGGCGGCAGTGATTGTAGCCTCTCGCAATACCATCTGTATCGCAGGGCATAGGAAGCAACCCTGTCCTTTTCGGACTGGGCAATCTCTACCGTGTAGTAAGGCTCGAACTCCGATGGAAGACAAATCTCCCATGGCTCACTAAAAAGACAAAGCTCTCGCCCTGAATCCTCAGAGGGCGGTACTGTCGACTGGACCGGATTTGATGACACCATTTGTCGCCCCCCTTTGTTTGTTTTTGTTTTAAAAGAACGGAACGAGTAAATATAATACCACAAATAAAAAGACCACAGTGTGAGTGCGGTCTTAAGATTTCACTTGTCTGCGCGAACTGCTCTGATCATGCAGCAGGTTCCAGCGTAGTTGTGACTAGTCTCCCACTCCACCTGAAAACCGGTTTTCTGAACCAAGGAAGACAGATGAATGGGATGCAGAAAATGAAATACCTGATCCTTTGCATGCATGGCAATTATCTTATTGATCACCGAAATTGCCAATAGCTGTGGCGCGTTCAGAAATGTCTTAACCGCGCCTCGCAAAGATCTTTTAGAAATGATCTGAGCAAAATGATTAGCCCAGATCCAGATTCCTCTAGGCAAATATGGATTTACCAAAATCAATAATCCACAGGGCTTCAGAATCCGGGCGAATTCTCTAAGAGTCTGCTCAGGTGACTCCAGGGCGTACAGAGCATTGATGCAAGTAATAACATCGAAGGTTGAGTCATCGTATGGAATCTTTTGATTCAGATCCATATGTTTCAATACCAGCCCCGATCCGCGCAGCTGCTGTTGTGCTACCTTGAGCATGGGAAGAGACCTATCCAAGCCTACCAACTTCCATCCCCACAACCGGCCCTGTAGGCGCTTCAAGAGCTGGCCGGTTCCGCACGCAGCATCCAACAAGACCCTGGGCTCGTAATCATTTGGCAGGGCATGCA
>JAHIUG010000031.1 GCA_018817245.1 Patescibacteria group bacterium
ATTAGCCAAACTTATTTAAAAATAAAATTTTCCAATTACGTAGATTTTGCCGATAGGCAAAAAAAATGACAATGCTGAAAATAACCAAAACCCAGAAAAATGTACCGATAGGACAATTTCTCTGGGTTTTGGGTTTTAATATTGTTTAATTGAATTACGCAGAATCTGCCGATAGGAGAAAAAAATGACAATGCCTTTTATGTGAATATTAGAATAGTGAACAAGACGAAACCCAACTTCTTTGCTATTCTTTCAGTAATTATTTTCTTATACTAATCGACATTCACTATTAGTAATTAGTTATTCGTCATTAATCTCAATATGATATATCGCTATCTTTTACTCGCTGGTCTCTCAATGGCATGTTTAGCTTTTATGGTACCAACAAACGCAGCTACATTAAGTTCCGGCGATTTGATAAAAGCATCCTCAGCTTCGGTTTACTACTACGCAGAAGATGGGAAGCGTTACGTGTTTCCAAATGATAAAACTTACTTCACCTGGTATAGCGATTTCAGCGCAGTCGAGACGATCTCGGATGAGGAGCTTGCCACTATCCCTATTGGTGGCAATGCAACATACAGACCTGGAATAAAACTGATAAAAGTTACAACTGATCCAAAAGTTTATGCAATAGACGGAGACAGGACTCTGCGTTGGATTAAAACAGAAGCAATCGCTGCGTTTATGTATGGGGATGATTGGGCCGCACAAGTTGACGATCTGCCTGATACATTTTTTGTGAATTATTCAGTTGGACTACCGATTGAAGATTTTTATGATTTTATCCCTTTGACTGTATCGAATGACCACTTGACGATTCAAACTACTCTTCCGAAATCAGCTGTATCTCCTGAACCCGAACCGTCCCCGGAACCGTCATCGGATATGAAATTCTCATTTACGCTATCGAAATATTTAGTGCGCGCCGGTGATATCGAAACTCTCACAGTCACAGCTTCGCATCCGAGCGGTATCTCAAAAATTGAACTCTTCTTTGACGGAATATTAATAAAAAGCTGCATATCGTCAACAAGCTGTACGGATGAAACACAGGTCCCCATATCCGGCACCAAAGAAGAGTATGAAGCAAAGGCCATAGTGACTGCCTTGGATACAACAACGGAAATCAAAACCATAGCCGTTCTTCTAAACAGCGGGTCGGATGGCCTGGTCGCAATAACGGTCACGCGTCCGTTCATTAAGAGCGGACAAATCGGCGAAGCAGTTGTGGCATCCAGCCAAACAATAGCAATTATCAGAACCGATGTTTATATTGATAGCGTATCGACCAAAGCCTGCGCCACCGGAGCTCCGGTTTGCCCATGGACCGGCATACTTACGGGCGATATCGGAACCGTTTATGAATTCTATGGAATTGTTACAGACAGCCTAGGAAGAACTTATCGAACATCAACCGAAACAATAACTATCTCAGAAAACGATAGCCCGATTGTAACAACTGAATCTGATAAATACACAATTTATGTTGGCGAAACCGTCGATATAGTCATACGAGCGAGCGATGATGATGGTATTAACATGATAGAAATCCTTGAGGATGATCAGGTGATCAAGACCTGCGACAAAGTCATAAAATGTACAGTAACCGTAGGTCCATGGGCCATAGCTGGAACTCATAACTACAATGGAAGAGCAACTGACGGATTAGGCAAAGCCCATACCAATGCTAACATCCAATTAACTATCGAATAACACTTAACAAATTCGTAATAATTCGTAATCTATGAAATACATCTCAAGTTTAATCAGCAGCCTTGCAGCCATTGCAATGCTCGTAACACCACTTGTAACACAAGCCTCTTCCACCTCATTCACAACAGGTGATCTAATTCGAGGCGAAACCATAAATACAGTTTATTACTTTGGACCAGATGGAAAACGCTATGTATTTCCCAACGAAAAAACATACTTCACCTGGTACCCAGATTTCTCCAATGTAAAAATAATTGCTGATTCTGAACTAAGCGCCATGCCTTTAGGTCGTTCAAATGTGACATACCGACCAGGTTATAAAATGGTAAAAATCACCACTGACCCAAAGGTTTATGCGATTGATCAGGGTGGAATACTACGATGGGTTAAAACAGCTGAGTTAGCCGAAACTTTGTATGGCCTTAATTGGAAGGGCAGGATTGATGATATTCCAGATCCATTCTTTGTAAATTACAAGCTTGGAACACCTATTGAAAACTCATCTCAATACAACTCTCAGGACACATTAACCGGAACATCCAATATTGCAATTGACAAACAGTTTGATGAAAGTCATGTAACAATCACAATCGCAAATTCAAACCAAGGTTTTGTTCCTGCCTCAACTACAGTTAAAAAAGGAAGCACTGTAACATGGACTAATCGAGACATATCAGTTCATGCAGTGTCAGGCGATGGCTTTAGCTCAAGCATGTTGCAGCCAGAGGCCTCGTTTACACATACATTCAATACAGTTGGCTCGTTTGATTACAGCTGTACAGTCCATGAAGTACAAACAGGAACGGTCAATGTAGTGAACTAAATTAAATACACATTTCTTAATAAAAAGCTTGCCCCTTATTTAAGGGGTTTTTGCTTTTTTTGTTCTTCAGTAACGCGTGCTACAATACATTCATATGACAAATATAACCTCCTCAAAACACCGTAGCATATTCAAATGGATAGGCTACGGTCTATTAATACTCATCGCCTCTTTTATTATTTATACAATAATCTACAGCATATCAACGAGCTCCGACACTGACGTGGAAGGCTCATCAAACCAAAGAGTATCCGAATATGGGATGGTCGGCGGTATGCCAACCCCTGCTCCATCAGACAAGGGTCTAACGCTCACTCCCGAAGCAATGCGGGAAGATGTTTCCGCGGCATCAAATTTTGAAAATCCGACAGCAGATCAAAGAATCATTAAAACAGGCAGTCTTGAACTGAGCGTAGAAGATGTCTCAGTCGCCATAGCTGATATTACATCTCGCGTAACAACGAGGAACGGATTCATCCAGTCTTCCAATACACAAGATCCTGGCGATTCTCCTCGACGGGCGTGGATGACAGTCCGCGTACCGGTATCCGCATTTCAAGAAATGATGGAGGATATTAAAAAAATGGCAGTAGTCGTGCTGGACGAAGCGGTAGAAGGTCAGGATGTAACGATGCAGTATATTGATTTGCAAGCGGCACTGAAAAATGCGCGTGCTGAAGAAGAGTCTTACATTCAACTTTTAAAACGCACCGGAAGCGTTGAAGAAATCTTAGCTGTTACGCGCCAACTCGCAGAAGTGCGCGGTCGCATTGAACGATATGATGCGCAAAAACGTTATCTGGAAAGCAAAACCGACATGGCTACCATCTCGGTTCAAATGACAGAAGAAACACGCGTTAATGTTCCCGGCAAAACATGGCAACCACTGGAAGTGTTGCGCCAATCTTTGAGCGGTCTGATACATTCTTTGCAGGGATTGATTGATCTATTGATACGTTTAGTGGTTGTGGTTATCGGACTGCTGCTCCCGATCGCATTAATCGCCGGCTTTGTTTTCTGGCTCGGCTGGAAAATCAAAAATTTCATCCAAAAGAAAATGAAAAAATAGATGGTAATTCGCATATTTCGTATGAGATTCGTAATTTCGTAGACCCCTTATGCATTTACACGACAAAAAGGTAAAAAAGCTAGAGCTGATCGCCAACAAACTCAGGCAGCATGTGATCGAAATGATTGCAGAGGCCGGGAGCGGGCATCAAGGTGGGTGCTTGGGCATGGCTGATGTTTTCACAGTTCTATATTTTCACGAACTGAATCATGATCCGAAAAATCCTAACTGGGAAAAACGCGATCGTCTGATCCTATCTAATGGACATATCTGTCCGATCAGATATGCTGCCATGGCAGAGGCTGGTTACTTCCCGGTCAAACAGCTAAAAACTCTGCGCAAACTTGGCAGTCCGCTGCAAGGCCATCCGGAAAGGAGAATGCTGCCCGGAGCTGAAACAACTTCCGGCCCTCTTGGCGAAGGCTTACCTCAATCTGCGGGCATGGCTTATGCCGCAAAAATGGATAAAAAGAAATGGCGCGTGTTTTGCCTGACTTCTGATGGTGAACATGAAGCGGGATTGCACTGGGAGGCAATGATGTTCGCGGGCAAACACGGACTGGATAATCTTATTACGATCATTGACCGAAACAACATCCAGATTGACGGTGATACAGAAGATGTAATGCCGCTCGAACCCCTAAAAGAAAAATACGAAGCCTTTAACTGGCACGTGATTGAATGCGACGGCAATAGCATTTTCGGCATCCACCAAGCTATTGAAGAAGCTAAGAAAGTTCATGACAAACCAATCTGCATTATCGCCCATACGATTCTGGGACGCGGTGTTTCTTTTATGGAAAACAATTTCCTGTGGCACAGCAAACCATATGAAAAAGGTGAGTACGAACAGGCCATGAAAGAACTGAAAGATTTGGAAAAGAAATTAAAGTCTGACCACGCAAAATACTAATATGATTCGCAAAGACGCAAAATTGAATTCAAAACTCTTCGATCCTAAGATAGAACAGGTGGCGACTCGAAATGGGTTCGGGACTGGCGTGGTTGAGGCTGCGAAAAGGAATAAAAACATCGTAGTATTGTGTGCCGATCTTACTGATTCAACACGCAGCAAAGAATTCAAAAAACTTTTCCCGGATCGCTTCATTCAAATGGGCGTCCACGAACAACTATTGGCCTCGCTCGGAGCTGGATTGGCGCTAGCCGGTAAAATGCCTTTTATAACCTCCTACGCAATGTTCTGCCCAGGTCGCGCTTGGGAACAGATCCGCACAAACATTTGCTTAAATGACACAAATGTAAAAATCATCGGCAGTCACGCAGGAGTTTCTGTGGGGCCTGACGGCGCAACTCATCAGGCCATCGAAGACATTGCCATAATGCGCCCAATCCCAAACATGACAATCATCGCTCCCTGTGATGCAATAGAGGCGCATAAAGCGACTGTGGCAATTTCCAAATTCAACGGTCCTTGCTACGTACGATATACGCGAGAGAAAACTCCTGTGTTCACAACAAAAGCTACGCCATTTAAGATAGGACAAGCGATTACAATGAGAGATGGCAAAGATGTAACAATAATTGCCTGCGGCCCGCTCGTTTACAATGCATTAAAAGCTGCCGAAGCATTGAAGAAAGAAAAAATCAACTGCATGGTAATCAATTCTCACACCATTAAGCCGCTGGATGAAAAAACAATTCTCGCAGCAGCTAAAAAATGCGGTGCCATAGTTACGGTTGAGGAGCACCAGATCACAGGAGGGCTCGGAGGTGCGGTAGCTGAGTATCTCGTAACAACACATCCGGTACCAATGGAATTCATAGGCGTACCAAACGTGTTCGGAGAATCAGGTGAACCAAACGAACTGATCGAACACTTCGGCATGGGTGTTGAATCAATCAAAAAAGCTGTTAAGAATGTAATTAAGAAAAAGAAATAATATGCCAGAAATTACACCGCAACCAGCGCAAAAAGAATTCGATCCGAACAAAAGAATGTCTGACAGTGATTTAGATGAAGCAACTAAAGCACTCTTGGAGAGAATGAGAAAAGAAAAAGAAGCAGGTTCCAAGGAAAGGACTGCTATTACTCCAGAAGAAGCTGCGGAATCCGCGGCAAAATTAAAAAAAGAAAAAGAAAAAATACTCTTAACGAAATTTTTAAAAACACAGATCGGGAACCTAGCGATTTCAAAACACTATGAAAACGACCAGCTTAGAAATATGCGAGAAGGTCCGATGGGCAGGGTACAATATGGTGAAATAAGTATGGAAGACATGATGAAAAAAGCACCTAAGATCAATCCGGTAAATATTTCAGCTCAAGAAGATAAGGTTTTAGCTATAGGAAATAGGATTAAAGTATTGGAGAACGCGCTGCTGGCCGCCAAACAAGGCGAACAAATGCCGGAAGGCACAGGTGATGTTCTTCGTTATTTAGAAGAAAAACAGGCCGCATTATTAAACGATATTTCTAAAAGATCTGAAACTGATGAATCTCTTGAGAGAGGCGTTAAAGCGGATCGTGAAAAACTTACTGAAATCTCTGACATGATTCATCGTCTAGGTTTATAAATAATATGCCCCCTGCAAAAAAGAAAAACCCAACTTACGACATCATCTCTGTAGGAGAATCTCTACGCGATGCTTTTTACACGCTGTACGAAGATACAAATAGCTGCACGCTAGATGTTGATCGCTTGCTGCTTTGTTTAGAATACGCGGAAAAAATTCCTATCAAGGATCTTGTAATCACAAAAGCTGCTGGAAACTCAGCCAATGCTGCAGTTGGCGCATCTAGATTAGAATTAAAATCCGCGCTTGTAACATGGGTGGGTAAAGATTCAGCTGGGGATGATATAAGAAACGCGCTCAAAGAAGCCGGAGTGGACAATCAATATGTGATAGTTGACCCAACAAATCCAACAAGTGAAGCTGCGCTTTTAATCTACAAAGGAGAGCGTACACAACTCGTATATTTCCAGCCTCGCAAATTCCGCATGCCTAAATTGGATAAGACGCGCTGCATTTATTATTCAGCCATGGGTTCCAAACATGCAGCTTTCGACAAAGTGTTATTAAAAGAAGTGATGAAACAGCCCAAAGCCTATTTTGCGTTTCAACCAGGAACAACACATGTACGATCAGGACTCGAAGGCCTTAAGCCACTCATCAAACGCAGCGATCTATTTATCCTAAACAAAGATGAATCAAACGACCTGCTCAAAGATGGTAAGCGCACAATACTCAATCTTCTAATGACCTTTCATAAGTTTGGCGCAAAAACTGTTATCATAACTGACGGTCGGAATGGTGCTGACGCTTACGATGGGGAAGACCATTGGCACATGCCTATATTCAACGGAAAAGCTAAGGAAAGAACTGGCGCAGGAGACAGCTTTGCAATCGGAGTCACCTCAGCTTTGTTAAAAGGAAAGAAACTTCCTGAAGCATTACGTTGGGGAACGGCAAATAGTTGGAGTGTAGTAAAACAGATCGGGCCTCAAGCAGGACTTTTAACTACAACCGAAATGAACAAAGTTTGTAAAAAATATTCCAAAATCAAAGCAGAGCTGATAACACATAAAAACTAATACACGTAACACAAGACACGTAACACAAAACAAATTTTATAGATATGCTATGTGATACGTGCTACGTGATATGTGACTAAAATATGCTTGTTACAACCAAAAAACTTCTCATTACTGCACGCGCCAAAAAATACGCTGTCCCAGCCTTCAATGTCAACAATCTGGAATTTCTGAAAGCGGTTATGGCTGCAGCTGAAAAGATGAAGTCGCCGATTATTGTGCAAACTTCAGAAGGTGCAATTGAATATGCCGGCATAGAATATTTATCCGCAATGATTCGTGTGGCCGCCAGCGGCAAAGTTCCTGTGGCAATGCATTTGGATCATGGGAAAGATTTAAAATATGTAAAAATGGCGCTCGCAAATAGCTACTCATCAGTGATGATAGATGGATCATCGCTCCCTTATTCTAAAAACGTCGCTATTACAAAGCAGGTTGTAAAAATGGCTCGCGCAAAAAAAGTTTCAGTAGAAGCGGAGATTGGAGCCCTTGCCGGTATTGAAGATTTTGTAACGGTTGAGGAGCGCGATGCTAAACTAACTGATCCGGATGAAGCTGCTAAGTTTGCACGCGAAACAGGTTGTGATTCTCTCGCTATAGCGATAGGAACATCGCATGGCGCTTTCAAATTCAAAGGTAATTCGCATTTAGATATTGATAGATTAAAAAAAATCGCCAAGCTCGTGAAAAAACCTCTCGTTCTTCATGGCGCATCAGGTGTTCGTGAAGATTTAAAGCAACTCGCTGAAAAACACGGTGCTGAATTAGGAAAAGCGCGCGGCGTTTTAGATAAAGATATAAAAGCCGCTATTCGCAATGGCGTGGCTAAGGTGAATATTGATACTGATCTGCGTCTGGCGTTTACAGCTGGGATTCGCAAAGCAACAGATGAAAAACCAAAAGTAATTGATCCTAGAAAGCTAATGCGACCAGCAACTGATTTGATCACAGAGGTAGCTGTTAGAAAAATGAAACTCTTCGGCAGCGCTGGAAGGATTTAGAAGCATTACAATCAAATCCTCCCCTTGATCAGCTTAAGGGGAGGCTGGAGGGGTTAGTTCCACAAATATCTATCCGAACTTAAATACAGTAACTCCCCCAACCCCCTCTTAACCCAAGAGGGGGATTTTAATTTTGATACGTTGACATAACTCCCGATTTGTGACAGCATGCGCTCACAAATCGTTCTTTTGATTTTGGAGGAGAATATGGCAAAAGAGAAGAAGCGCGCGAAAAAATCTGCTAAACCGGGTGTGGAAGTCAAAGAACCCAAGTATGCGGTTCCTCAGACAATCGAACAGGCAGCTGAGCTGCTGGCAACTCTGGGCATGCTCTCGCATGAGGCTAAAAAGGAAGCCGACAAAATAGATGAAATAGTTGCTTTGGCTCGTGAAGCAGGTGAAACCATCCTGCGACCACTTCGAGATGATATCAAGCTGTGTTTCGATGGACTCAAAGCTTATGCAAATGCCAATCGTGACAAGCTCACCAATGGCGGCAAAAAGAAGAGTGTGAAGCTCTCCACCGGTACCTTGCGTTGGCACATGAAGCCGCCCAAGGTGGATATCGAAAATCCCGAAGCTGTGACAAAGCTGCTCAAAGAGATGGGTTTGGAAGATTGGGTTCGCACCAAAAGCGAACCAGATAAAGCCGCCATGCGAAAGGATGCTGAAAAGGCTGCATCTATCGAAGGCGTCACCGTAACTCAGTCTGAAGAATTCAAGGTCAAGCCCGAGAGCGGCACTGGTGAGTTGAACGAAGCTGCTATCAGCGATCTCACCAAAGCTCCAAGCTGATCTTTTTCTCTAACAACTCCCCCCATCCCCCTCTTAACCTAAGAGGGGGATTTGTTTTTAATGCTTCCATTGACATTTCTCTCACTTTCTGCCATTATCCGCTCGCACCGTAACAATAGAAAAAAGGATACGAGGAGGCAGAGATGGCGAACGAACCTTTGAAGCACGATGATGCTGAAAACAAGCACGACGAAGAGCTAGTACGAGAAGCTACAGAGTTTTTTGTAGCAAGTCCTACGCTCATGTTCATGGAAAGTCTTTTGACGAAGCTGCGACAGGGTGGTTTCAGTTGGTGGAATCCATTGGATACGCTAGCAAATCATTCAGTTGAAAACCGAATGTGTGCGCTTTCTCAGCGCCCTGATCTTCGACAGAAGATTACAACTGAGCTAACTGGCCTCAAACCTAGA
>JAHIUG010000032.1 GCA_018817245.1 Patescibacteria group bacterium
ATTCCAAAAAAACCAAGTCCACAATATAGATCTAAAATTTGAAAAATCCTCCCATTGATCAGCCTTAAGGGGAGGTTGGAGGGGTTAGTTCCACTAGTGTTTATTCGAACTGGATGCAGTAACGCCCCCAACCCCCTCTTAACCCAAGTGGGGGATTTGTTCGAATTATTAATATATTGACCAACAATTTCTAGCAAGCGCGCAGCTGTTGTGGAGTTAGTTTGAAAGAAGCTATTTAAATACATTTTGTAATGCACGCCATTTAGTTCTTCTGTAACAGATGGGTTGCCTTTAAGGATTTGTGTTGTTTGTGCTGTTGATACGTCTGTGATATCAGGATTTTCGCCAAGCAAAATATTTGTAGCGTATTTATCTAAAGAAGTTTTCAAATATTCGCGCACTGGCTCATTGATTTTTGATAGATCTTTTACAATCAAACCAATCATGCGCTGGCCAGTGGATTTAATATCGCGAATTACAACATAACGCAGATCACCTTCAAGTTTTTTATGATCCCATGGCTTGAGATCAAAGCGCGGTATCAGATTTCTGCAAATATTTAAAATCTCGCTTGCTTCCTCACACAATAAAATGTCGTGCGTAATGTTGTAGTATTTGTGCCAAAAGCCATACTCTCGCAAACCCAATTCTCCGCGCCAGCCAAAAGTGTAATCCATGCGGTTGCGGTAGTGATGAATGATTGGACATGCTTCAACTTCTGAAATGCGCTCTTTATGCCCTTGAGACTTGAAAGCTTCATTAAGCATATCGCGTTTGTATGCGAGCTGTGTTTTGTATTCAATATGCAGCCAAGGAGTTCCAGGATAATTTTCCAGTCCCGGTGCTGGCGGATCAATGCGATGAGGTCCTGCTTTAATTACTTTTTCAAGTTTGCCAAAATAAATTCCTTTTTTGCGTCCCATGTAGCGAGTTTGAATAACATCGCCCGGAGAAGTGAATGGCACGAACATCGGTCTGGTTTGTCCGTCAGGAAGCGTTACATCAAAAACCCCACGACCTTTTCGGTCGAGACGGGTGATTTTGCCTTCATAAAATTTTTGTGGTTTCATAAGTTTTGTCATCTCGACTGAACCCCGCCTTTCGCGAAGAGCGGGGGAAACGGAGAGATCTTTTCGAAAAGATTTCTCCGCTGCACTCCACTGCGTTCCGTTCCGGTCGAAATGACAGAAAGGTTAGGGGCATGACAAGTTCCATTTAATCTGCTATCTTTCGGGCATAATGTCAATCTCAATGTTCATTTTGCACGTAATTGCCAATGATATTCGCTCTTGCGAAAATGTTGGAGCGCTCATGCGTACCTGTGAGTTTTTGGGTGTAAAAAAGTTGTGGCTTACCGGTTACACGCCTGCGCCACCTGATGCAAAGGTGCTGAAAACGAGTTTGGGCGCTGAAACATCTTTGTCATGGGAAAAGCGAGATGATGTGAGCGAATTGATGGATGAATTGAAAAAGCAAAATTTCGAGCTTGTCGGTTTAGAGATCGATGAGCGCGCCAAAGAGCTAAGTAAGTATTCCGTCTCGAAAAAAGTTGCGTTGCTTTTGGGAAACGAAGTATCCGGAATCTCGCCATCTCTTTTAGAAAAATGTGACGATGTTGTTATGATAAAACCGCGCGGCAAAAAAGAATCTCTTAATGTTACAATCGCAGCAGCAATTGCTTGCTGGTCCATGCTGAAATAAAACAAATGTCATCCCGAGGGAAGTCGGAGCGACGAGGGATCTTCAACTTGAAACAGCTGCCGAGAGCTTAGTATGAATTATGAAGAAAAACTGTATTGTGTCTATATCATGTCTAATCAATCATATAGGATATATACTGGAGTAACTAGCAGTTTAACAAAAAGAGTTTATGAACATAAAAAAAAGATAATTTCTGGTTTCACGGAAAGGTATAATTTAACAAGATTGGTTTATTATGAGACAACACAGGATGTCGAATCAGCAATCGCTAGAGAAAAAGAATTAAAAGGTTGGCGTAGAGAAAAGAAAATTAATTTAATTGAATCACAAAATCCTAGATGGAAAGACTTAAGTGATGGCTGGTATGATGATTGATTTTTCAATGGGAAGATCCTTCGTCACTGCGTTCCTCAGGATGACATTTTTTCTTAATATGCCTAAATTCTCAATTGTAATTCCAACTAAAAATGAGGAGGTTCATCTTCCCGCGCTTTTGAGTACTATAAAATCTCAAACTTACAGAGACTTTGAGGTGATTGTGGCAGATGCTTTTTCTACTGATAAGACTCGTGAGATCGCGCGCGCTTTTGGTGCTCAGGTGGTTGACGGAGGAATGCCCGGGCCGGGTAGAAACAGGGGAGCGGAGGTTGCTCGTGGCGATATCATTATATTTTTGGATGCTGATGTCAGGTTACCGTCTTCAAAATATCTTGAAGACTGCTGGCATGAAATGGAATACAAAAAACTTGCTCTCGCGTCTTGCAAAGTTATACCTCTCAGTAGCAAACCTATCGACCGCGCTTTGCATGAAGCGTACAATGCTTACGCATTGGCAACAGAAAAAATTCGACCGCACGCTCCGGGATTTTGTATTTTGGTAAGACGACGTGTGCATCAATCCATAAACGGATTTGATGAGGAGGTTGTGATCGCAGAAGATCATGATTATGTGCAGCGCGCAGCCAGACTGGGTCATAAATTCGGCGTGCTAAGATCGCATCCAATCGCAGTGTCTGTTCGTCGTTTGGATAAGGACGGACGACTGAGCATCGCGCTCAAATATGTTTTTGTGGAAATGCGCATGATGACAAGCGGGTCGGTAAAAGGAGACATGCCGTTTAATTACGAAATGGGAGGAGAGTCACAAGAGCACGAGAACACGAGAACACGAGAACAATGATTTGTAATTCGTTAGCCATTCGCCCGCCTGCCTGCCGGTAGGCAGGTAATATTCGTGGCGCAATTCGTAATTCGTAACCCTACATGAGAAAATTCTTTTCAAGACTTTGGAATAGTGAGACTGACGGATTAACCGCAGCAGCATTTATTGTCGGTGGCGCTTCTTTAGCATCCCGTGTTGTTGGCGTAATGCGCGACCGCGTCTTGGCTTCAACCTTTGGCGCGGGCGACACCTTGGACGCTTATTATGCGGCGTTTCGTCTTCCGGATTTACTTTATACTTTGATAATTCTAGGCGCGTTGTCAGCCGGCTTTATTCCTGTTTTTGCAGAATATTTGGAAACACGCAGCAAAAAAGAGGCCTGGGATTTGGCAGAACGCGCGCTCTCCGTTGTTGGCGCGACAATGTTGATTATCTGCGCCGGCTTAATCGTGTTCGCTCCGGCGCTCGTCCCAATGACTGTGCCGGGCTTTGATCAGGAAAAATTGCATGTAACCATCCAATTAGCGCGGATAATGGCACTTTCACCATTCTTCCTCGGACTTTCAGCAGTAATGGGCGGAGTGTTGCAAGCAACCAGACGATTTTTGGCGTTCGCGCTAGCGCCGGTTTTTTATAATTTGGGAATCATATTCGGCGCGCTTGTTTTATCTCCGGTCATGGGAATTGAGGGTTTGGCTTGGGGGGTTGTATTGGGCGCGTTCCTGCATCTCATAACGCAAGCTTCAGTGGCTTTGCGTTTGGGTTTGCGACGAATTCCGGCTCCCTCATTGCGCAACCAGGGAATTCGAAAAATTCTTTGGCTAATGGCGCCGCGTACTGCCGGCTTGGCTGTGACGCAGATCAATATGATCGTGCTCTTAGCGCTCGCCTCTGCGCTGCCGGTCGGTTCAATCGCGGTTTTTAATCTTGCTAATAACTTGCAGTCATTTCCAATTGGTATTTTCGGTATCTCATTCGCAGTTGCCGCTTTCCCGAATTTGGCGCGCGCAGCCGGAGCTAAAAGAGATGAAGAATTTCGCAACACGCTCAGTTCATCAGCTCGCAAGATTGCTTTTCTCATCATTCCCTCGACTGTTGTTTTCTTTTTACTCAGAGCGCAGATCGTGCGACTTGTTCTTGGCGCCGGTATTTTTGACTGGACTGACACAATCCGCACTGCAAATGTAATGGGAATTTTCACAGCATCAATGTTGTTCCAGGCATTGATTCCGCTTTTCGCTCGCGCATTTTACGCATTGCAAGATACATGGACGCCTCTTATCGCCGGCTTGGTTGCGGAAGTGCTTAACTTGACCCTTGCAATTACATTGCGCACTCACTATGGAATTAATGGCCTGGCCATTGCGTTTAGTGTGGCTGCTTGTGTAAACATGTTTTTGTTGTGGGGGCTTTTGCATTATAGAAAAGGATCATTTGGTGGTGGTGAAGTAACAATGTCTTTAGCTAAGACCTGTGCTGCGAGTTTGGGGTTGTTTGGTTTCGGTTGGTTAGCAAGACTGGGTATCGGTACGCTTTTTCCGCTTCGTACTTTTTGGCAAGTCGGGTTACAAGCGACCGCGACTATTGTCGTTGGAGGAGCGGCTTTTGTTGTTGTGGCATGGCTTTTGAAATCACAAGAATATTTCGAATTTCGTCATTCAATGAAACAGCGATTTTTTAAGAAGGTTGTTGTTCAAGGTGCGGAAGAAGTTCAGATGGATTAAATAACTGGTAGCTGCGTGTTTCTCAGCACGCGGTTTTATTTGTCATCTCGACTGGAGCCCCGAAGGCTTTCGGGGCGTAACGGAGAGATCTTTCTAAAAGATTTCTCCGCTCCGCCCCGTCAAAAAGTGGGGCTCCGGTCGAAATGACAGATGCAAAGATTTCTCCGCTCCGCATTCGCGAGTATAATAAAAAGAAAGATTGCCGCGCTAAGCTCGCAATGACAATGTATTGCCAAAAGCAGTAAAATCTGTCATTCTGCGCTGGATGGAACAGAAGAATATTAGGAATTTTTGCATTATTGCGCACATAGATCATGGAAAATCGACCTTAGCAGATCGGCTTCTTGAAGTTACGGGGACAATTGAGCGGCACAACAAAATGAAAAAGCAGATTTTGGATACAATGGAACTGGAGCAAGAGCGCGGCATTACGATTAAATTGCAGCCTGCTCGCATGGCGTATCATTCAAAAGATGGACAGGAATATCAGCTTAATTTGATTGACACTCCCGGGCACGTTGATTTTAATTACGAAGTTTCCAGATCGCTCGCCGCAGTTGAAGGCGCCATTCTTTTAGTCGACTCAACTCAGGGCGTGCAAGCGCAAACAATCGCAAATCTTTTTCTCGCTGTTGAACAAGGCCTTACCATAATTCCTATTTTAAATAAAATTGATTTACAAAATTCAGAAGTTGAACGCCGCGCAGAAGAGCTTATGAGACTGATCGGATGCGAGCGTAAGGAAATTATTTCAGTTTCAGCTAAAACCGGACAAGGAATCTCTGAGGTTTTGGAAAGAATTGTCGCAGAAGTTCCGGCACCAAGAGGAAGCTCCACTAAACCGTTTCGCGCGCTCGTCTTCGATTCAAAATACGATGAGTACAAAGGTGTGGTTGCTTATGTGCGCGTTGTGGATGGGGAGTTAAAGAAAAATGAGAACATCAATCTCATGGCATCAAAGGCGGATGGAGAAGCACTGGATGTTGGATATCTAACGCCGTCATACGTCCCAACTCCGCGGATCGGAACCGGTGAGATCGGTTATGTTGTTACAGGTTTGAAGGATATTCAATCCGTTCGTGTTGGTGACACGATCGTAAGTTCGTCCGGCGTTCGAGGTTCGGCGTACGACGTTGCAGCATTGCCCGGTTACAAAGAAGTTACGCCAATGGTCTATGCCGGGGTTTTTCCACAAGAGGGTAATGAATATAACAAGCTGCGTGATGCAATCGAAAAAGTTCGTTTGAGTGATGCCGCTTTATCTTGTGAGCCGGAGCAATCAACCGCTCTTGGTTTCGGTTTTCGTTGCGGTTTGTTAGGCATGCTCCACTTGGAGATTCTGCAGGAACGATTAAGGCGCGAACATGATATAGAAGTTGTTGTTACTACACCGTCTGTTGCTTATGAAGTCACGCTCACAGATCACACCAAGAAAACGATTTATTCACCTTTGGATTTTCCGGACCCGTCAACAATGAATGAATCTCGCGAGCCTTGGGTTTCGGTTGATATCGTGTGTCCGAGCGAATACATGGGCAATGTAATGAAGTTGGCACAGGAGCGTCGTGGTGAATTCAAGAACACGGATTATTTCGATCCAACGCGCGCTGTGCTGCATTACGACATACCATTATCATCCGTGATCGTGGATTTTCATGATAAATTAAAAAGTGTCACATCCGGTTATGCGTCAATGAATTATATTTTGATCGGTTATCGTGCGGCGCCGATTGTGCGCATGGATATTTTGGTTGCCGAGGAACCTGTTGCAGCTTTTGCCACGCTAATTCATCGCGATGAGGCTTATAGACGCGGAAAAGAAATTGTAGCTGCTTTGAAAGAGACGTTGTCTCGTCAGCAATTCGCGTTGAAGATTCAGGCGGCTGTCGGATCTAAGATCATTGCAGCTGAACGTTTGAGCGCGTTTCGTAAAGATGTTACAGCGGGGTTGTACGGCGGAGACGTTACGCGTAAAATGAAAGTCTTGAAAAAACAGAAGAAGGGGAAGGCGCGCATGATGTCGCATGGCAAAGGGAAAGTGGAAATTCCTCCGGATGCATTTATAAAAGTTTTGAGAAGATCATAACTCATAGCTCATAACTCGTATCTCGTAACTCAAATTTTTTAAAAAATATTCAATTCGGGTTATGAGTTCCATGTTACGGGTTACGAATCGAATAAATATATCAATTATGAAACCTAAAACTAAAAAGAAAATTTGGAAATCATTTGTCTGGCTAATAGTCGGCGCTATGGTTGTGGCAATGATTCTCCCATTCGCGATTTTTTAAACTGTCATCCCCGGCTTGATCGGGGTTCATGTCCGAACAAATTGAGGAGCGCGATAATTCGTTAAATCATCCTCTTAGTTTAAGGGGGAGCTGGGGGAGTTGGATTAGAGTATTGACGAAGAGTTTGTTTTTCAGTTGACTTACTACCGCACAACTTTACCTAACTCCGCACACTCGTTCGTGGCTTTTTCTTTTCTACAATCTTGGACTCATTCGCGCGAATGAGCGAATGAGATGAGGGAAGCCCGGGTTTAGGCGTATTTTGTATGTGGATTACTTTCCCCTCATTCGCGCGAATGAGGGAAAGAGGGAATTAGTTGAGTGGGCGAGGACTTTTGTGAGATTGGCGTGACAGCAACATGCGCTTGTGCGAAGATTTGCGGCATGAGAAAAAGGTGGAAAGTTCGTTCGTCCGAGGTCCGAGGTCCGGAGTCCGGCGGCATCTATCCAAATTTGTTAAAAGACCTACATCCGATCGCGGAGCAGTTGTTGGCGAATCGCGGAATTACGAGCGAGAAGGAAATCCGAGAGTTTTTAAATCCGGATTGGGACGAGGGCATCCACGATCCTTTTTTGTTTTCACAAATGCAGTCTGCAGTGGATCGAGTGTTTGAAGCGCTGGAAATCGGGGAGCGCATAACCGTTTACGGAGATTATGATGCGGATGGAGTTACAAGTTGTGTGATCGTAATCGATGCTCTGCGAGAGATCGGACAAAAGCTCGGACATGTTGCAAACGTGGATTATTACATTCCGCATCGCGATAAAGAGGGTTATGGTTTGCATGCATGGTCGATCGCTCTCCTCAAAGAACGTGGCACATCATTGTTGATTACAGTTGATTGTGGCATTGCGAATGTGAATGAAATCGCGCTCGCAAAGGAACGCGGTATTGATACGATTGTGGTAGATCATCACGAATTCGGAGATGAGCTGCCAAATGCGCTCCTCATTCATCCAAACTTGCCAAATGAATCTTATCCATTCAAACATCTTGCCGCAGTTGGTGTGACTTGGAAATTCGCATGCGCACTCCTCATTCACGCACGCAATCTGGGCGCAGAAATTCCCAAGGGCTGGGAAAAGTGGTTACTTGATCTTGTCTCAATCGCAACAGTAACAGACATGGTGCCGTTGACAGGTGAGAACCGAGTGCTCTTAAAGTATGGGCTCATTGTTTTAAATAAAACGCGGCGTAAGGGTTTGCGCGGCCTCATACGAATTTCCGGAAAAAATTTGGGAGAGCTGGACAGCGAATCCATAGGATATTCGCTAGGACCGCGTATTAACGCAGCCGGACGAATGGATCACGCAGAGCGCGCGCTCAAACTTCTCTTGTCTGAAGAAGCGGAAGAAGCTGCGCGCAGATCTGAAGAATTGGAAATGTTAAATCGCGAACGACAAAACATTACCAAGTTGATGATGAAGCAAGCGGAACAGGGGATTGAAGAACATGAGAAATATTCGATCCTGGTTTTGTGGGACAAGGAATGGTCGCCGGCGCTTGTTGGTTTGGTGGCCGGACGATTTTTAGATCGCTACGGCAAGCCATGTGTTTGTATTGGAAAGCACGGAGATAAGTGGATTGGTTCGGGTCGCGCTCCCAGTTTTTATAATATTACGGAAGCGGTTCGTTCATCCGGCGAAGGCTTGCTCACAAGAGCGGGCGGGCACGCACAAGCTTGCGGATTTTCTTTCGTTCAAGATGAACAAGCGCCATTATTTGCACAACGTTTGCGTGAACACGCGCTTATAAGTCTCGCGAATGAGAATTTGAAACCTGAAATCGAGATTCATGCGGAATTGCGTTTGGAAGATCTCGACTGGGAGCTCATTAAAACCTTACAGTATTTTGAACCGTATGGCATAGGAAATCCGCGTCCTTTGTTTCAAACACAAAATCTTGAGGTTACAGAACGCAGCAATGTTGGGCAGATCGGGAGCCATATGCGATGTTTGTTGCGTTCTGATTCCGGGCTTGTGCAGAAATTTATGGGTTTTAGAATGGGTGAGCGACTGGAAGAAATGACAGTCGGCAGCAAGGTGGATGTGGTGTATGATGTTGGAGTTAATGAGTGGAATGGGCAGAGGACGATTGAGTGTAAATTAAATGATTTTCGTACGTCGTAATTTTTTCTGTCATCTCGACCGAAGCGAATGCGAAGCGGAGAGATCTTTCTAAAAGATTTCTCCACTACACTACACTGCGTTTCGTTCCGGTCGAAATGACACAAGATATGCTTAAACTAAAAATAAATACAGATGGAGGAGCGCGAGGTAATCCAGGACCAGCTGGGATTGGGGTTGTTATTGTTGATGCAGATACGGGAGAGATGATTGAGGAGCATGCAAAATATTTGGGGGAGACGACAAATAATCAGGCGGAATACAAGGCTGTGATTCTCGGTCTTACGCGCGCTGTTAAATTGGGGGCGTCTGATGTTGAAATTTTGTCTGACAGTGAGTTGTTGATTAAACAGGCCAACATGGAATACAAGGTGAAGAATCCGGAAATCGCCAAGCGTTTTTTGGAAATGAAAAATTTGTGCACACAAATCGGGAGGTGCAAATTCAGACATGTGCGGCGTGAACAAAATACAAGGGCGGATTTTTTATCCAATGTCGCAATGGATCAGGGGGGAAGAAATGACGAATGACGAAATCCGAATGACGAATGTAGGTAGGGATCATATGAATAATGACGAATGACGAAATCCGAATGACGAATGTAGGTAGGGATCATATGAATAATGACGAATGACGAAATCCGAATGACGAATGTAGGAAGGGATCATATGAATAATGACGAATGAGG
>JAHIUG010000033.1 GCA_018817245.1 Patescibacteria group bacterium
ATCGCTTTTTTGTTCGTCTAAAAATGAATGAAAACCGGATTCCCAATCTTTCACACGTTCGATTTCAATCTTATCCACAAATCCTTTTGTAAGCGCGTAAAGAATAATAACCTGGTGTTCAGTGGACACTGGCGCGTATTGACCTTGCTTCAGAATTTCAACTGTGCGGCGGCCGCGTTCAATTTGCTTGCGCGTTGCTTCATCCAGATCAGTTGCAAATTGTGCGAACGCCTCCAGCTCTCTGAACTGCGCGAGGTCTAAACGCAATGGACCGGCTACTTTTTTCATAGCAGGTGTTTGTGCTGCTCCTCCAACACGAGAGACTGACAATCCAACATTCAATGCCGGACGCACGCCTTTGTAGAATAAATCGCTTTCAAGATAAATTTGTCCATCTGTAATTGAAATAACGTTTGTAGGAATGTACGCTGAAACATCTCCTGCCTGAGTCTCAATAATTGGGAGTGCGGTTATTGATCCGCCGCCGTTTTCTTTATTGCGACGACAAGCTCGCTCCAAAAGTCTGGAGTGTAAATAAAATACGTCACCCGGATAAGCTTCGCGTCCCGGTGGTCTGCGCAGGAGTAGTGAAACCTCGCGATATGCCCAGGCGTGTTTTGATAAATCATCGTAAATTACAAGTGCGTCCTTTTCTTGATCCATGAAAAATTCCGCAATCGCGCAGCCGGCGTAAGGTGCGATGTATTGCAAAGATGCCGGATCTGAAGCTCCGGCTAAAACCACAACTGTGTATTCCATTGCCCCGGCTTCTTCAAGTCTGGCAACTATTTTCGCCACCTTAGATTCTTTTTGTCCGATCGCTACATATACACAGACTACGTCCTGACCTTTTTGATTGATAATCGCGTCAATCGCAACAGCGGTTTTTCCAACCTGGCGGTCGCCGATTATAAGTTCGCGTTGACCGCGTCCGATTGGAACCATTGAATCAATGGCTTTAATGCCAGTCATGAGCGGAACGCTAACAGGTTCTCGTGTCATAACGCCTGGCGCTATTCTTTCGATTGGCATTGATTTTTCCGCTTTGAGTGGCCCTTTCCCGTCAACCGGCTGACCGAGTGGATCAACTACGCGACCAACAACTTCTGACGATGCGGGAATAGACAATGTTTTTCCGGTTAAGCTTACTGACTGCCCGGCTCTGATATTAGATGGATCACCTAAAATAACGGCTCCAACGCGATCATGCTCCAGGTTTAAAACAAATCCCATTTCGCCGCCTTCAAATTTAAGCATTTCCATTGAGCCTGCTTTTGTGAGACCGGATATTGAGGCTATACCGTCACCAACGTCGCGGACTAAGCCGGATTCTGTGGCTTGCGTGGAAACCTCAAATCGTTTGATTTGCTCCTTTAGCTGCTCTGCTATTTTATTTGCGGCAGTTACATTGGGTTGATCCATATATTTTTAGTTTGTAGTTAGTTTTGTAGTTTGTTACTGAAGGACTGATGAGCTAAAGGACTGATGAATAATTGTTTTTATGTTCCTCGGTTCTTCAGCTCATGAGTTCCTGTTTTAATCTTTCGATCTTTCCTTTTACACTTGCATCAAAATGCCAATCACCAATATCAACAATTAAACCGCCTAAAATTTTGGAGTCTACTATTTCTTCAACGCCGCTCAATTCACCGAATTTTGCACTTAAAATGCGTTTGAGTTCTATTATTTCCGTTTCATTTAGCGGGATAGCAGTTTTTACTTTGGCTTGGTATTGCTTGGTTTTTTCTTGAGCTGCTGCCACAACTGCTGTTACAAAAGCTGGCAGTTCATCCAGTAGATCTTTATACTGGAGAATGAGGAGCGCATTTAGCACATGTTCATGAACATGTGCTGAAAGGGCTGCTTTTAAAGCTGATTGGCGCTTGCTGAGCTGTACTGCCTTTTCTCTCAAATCTCTCAAGCTATCCGGGCTTTGCTCGAAAACTTTAATCACTAACTTTAGGTCGCTTACCACGCCATTAATTTCTCCCGTATCTTGTACGGAATCAATGAGCGCATTTGCGATATCCTTAATTTGATGATTGGAAGCCATAATTTAGCTTGTAGTTTGTAGGTTTATCCAAAATGTCTTCCTTAGCCTTCAGCCCTTTTGCTCTCTAGCCTTTTGATTGCTCTATCTCCCTCAGCGCTTCGGAGATTAGTGATCGCTTTGTGTTTTCATCTATTTTTTCAGCCACCTTGTTAGTTGCTGCTGTAACCAGATCTGCAATATCCTCGCGTAAAGCAGTAAACGTGCCCTGACGCTCTACTTCAATTTGCTGTTTGGCATCAGCTATAACTCGTTCCATATCTTGGTTTGTTAGCCTGATCTTGTCCTGACGAACCTTCTCAGCCTTATCCCGCGCTTCTTCTATAAACATGTGTGACTGAGCCTTGGCCTCGTTTATGATGCGTTCGTTTTCCTCAACAGCGCTTTTCAGTCTTTCGTCTGCTTCTTTGGAAAATTGCAAACCGTCCTCAATTTTTTTGGATCTTTCGTCCATCTTTATCATGAGAGGTTTGTAAGCCCACTTCCACAATACGAAAATCACAATCGCAAAGTTGATAAGCTGGGCAATAAAAAGCTGCCAATCAACTCCTAGTGAAGACAGGACACTGGAAAAAGCCCCGGCCTGGGCTGCCTCAGTTGCGGCTTGTACTGATTCTGGTGTCATAGAGTTTGAATATCGAATGTCGAATGTCGTATTTCGTACATTAAATTTTCATTAATTTTTATTATCTTTAATCCTATTTTTCGCATTACAGTGTGAATACGACTACGAGCGCGTAAATGGCGATAGCCTCAGCAAATGCAGCTCCCAAGAGCATTGGCACGAACAACTTTCCTGTTGATTCAGGATTGCGGCCAATTGACTCCATTGCTTTGGTGACGATCATTCCGATCGCGTATGCTGGCGCTAAAGTAGCGATAGCAATAGTTATACCTTTTGTGAAAATTCTTACGGATTCTGGGTCCATACTCATATGTTTGGTTATTTATTAAGAATGAGTTTGGTATTTTCCGTGGATAAACACAGAAAATCCCTTCTCACACCTAATGTGCGGCTGCTACTGCTTCAACTTTTTCGTGTTCTTCATCTCCATGAGGCGCCGCTGTTGCAACCGTTAAGTAAACGAGCGTTAGCAGCGCGAATACGGTAGCTTGCACCATTCCAACGATTAATTCAAGGGCCATGAATGGTAATGGCACGAAAAATGCAGCTAAACTTGCAATAACTGTAATTAGAATTTCGCCTGCGAAAATATTGCCGAATAAACGAAGAGAAAGCGAAACAACTTTTGCTATTTCAGAAATAATTTCGATTACGCCCACGCCCAACTCGATTGTTGCTGTGAGAATTTTCATCACATTCATTGTCTTGAGCGCTTTCCAAAAAGTGCCGAGCTGAATGAATTTGTTAGCGTGAACAAAAAAGCCGAGCGTGAAGATCCCCAAAATATTGGATGTGATCACGGACACAAGAGCCATTGCAAGAGTTAAGTTCAAATCACTATTCGCAGGACGCAGGAGCGGAATCAGCTCTCTTTGTCCGTGTACAATTTCCCAAACTCCAATTGAACCCGTGCCCGGTAAAAGCCCCATCCAGTTTGAAAGCAAAATAAAAATAAAAACAGTACCAACAAAAGGCAGGAAACGCTTTGATTTTGCGCGGTCGTTTGTTACTTGGTCAAAATAACCTAACAGCGCTTCAAAAATTGACTCGATGGCTGACTGGAAACGACCCGGGACATCTTTAATTGAACGTTTTATAAAATAAGCGATCGCAATTAAAATTAAAACCGCAATAGTTGAATTTATATATGCATTTGTTATTGCAAATGCTCCTATGTGGAATATTGGTTCTGCGGCAATTGGGGCGGACATATGTTTCGAATGTTGAATATCGAATGTCGAAAATCGAGTTTATAATTGTTTTGCGATTTTTCTTCCTTTTTTTATGACGATCTTTGCGACAATAAATAGGGCGAGGGCAAGTCCAATCGTTAAGAACACAAATTTGGTACTGAATTTTTCATCCATCCAACGTCCTAAAAGCGCAAAAATCACGGTTGGAACTGCTACGGTTACCATAAGATCCCCGACTATGCCCATTGCAATCCAAGGCGTGATTTTAGGTTTTTCAGTTGGTTTTTGTTCCATAAACTAGCAAAAAATACGCTGCGATTGTATCTGAATCTACCAAAAACGTCAATAATGAGGAAATTATTACTAAAAGGAATTTTAAATGACACATATATCAGGCATTAGAATCCCAATTTTATAAATTTGATTTATTGTTGGCTTTTACTTTTTTTTAAAAAAAATATGGCGTAGATATTAAACCACTATAGATACTTCATCCCCATCTTTTCACGAGCGTGAGAAAATGGGGTTATTTTAATTTGAACTTATTAACGAATTTTTTATCTCCGGGGAAACGGTTGCATGTTAGATAAATCATTCCGGCATTCATTCTGTGTATCGAGCTCATCAATTCTATAATCTCATTGCACGGATATGGATAGACCCACGCACTTCTTTGTAACTGGACGAATCCCGCCAGCTTGATCGAACTTCTAAAATAGTCCCTGGAACTTCTATATCGTTCAGGCACGTCAAACATCACAACACGCCATTTTTTATCCCAGCGTTTCGGTTTCTTGATTTGTTTGTTCTTGAGTTGATATCGAACAAATTCTTCATGTCCTTTGGATGTCGCTTTGATTTGCTCCTTTCCCTTGTTATCAATCCATACTTTAATTAATCCGCGTTTTTCAAGTCTGCTTAAAGCTTTTCTCAGTTGTTTCTTCTTCTTAGCAGGTGGATGTTTACTGAATACTGGAACAGCCTTTGCTAGACCTGGCATCAAAATGAAAATCGATATAATGCCGGCTGCAGCCACCAGACCTAGAATCGTTTTGGACAATTCACCATAATTCACCTTTGATGTTTCAGATTTTTTTGGCATGAGTTTTATTGATGTAGTTATCTCTCTTTAGATTGGTGATACCCCTCCGGATAAAAGGGTACCATCTTTTCACGAGCGTGAGAAAATGGGGGTGGAGCTTGATCGTACTTAAAATTTAGTAATTTGTTAGGAGGCTTCTCTTTGGAAGAAAGATAACAATAAAAAGCAGCCTCGAGTGAGACTGCGGAAGTTTGTCCGAACTAGGATCAGGAGACAAGCCGGAGATTTGGCTTCTTGTCACCCTTGTCCGAAGGAGAGCTCTTGTCACGCTCAGCCTCGAGCTCTCTGATCTCAGCTTCGAGCATAGCTCTTTGTCGTTTGAGGGTTTGAAGTGGGAGCTCGCGATACGGAGGCTGGGGCGGTGGTTTCTTTTCTGGAAGTCGCGGATCTATGTTTTTTTACTCAAAACAATGAGTCGAGCTAAAAACATGATGAGCCTAAGCGGTATTGAAATCAGTAAATAAAAGAGCGAATACAGTGAAATGCAAACGACGTTGGTCGTGATATAGAGTGGCCATACACAAGAAATACGAACGAGATATGAATCCTTTAGCATATCAATATCTAATTCAGTATCGGGTGCGAAACAAGTCATTTCATGAAACCTACCAACGGTATCTTCAAATGCCTGTTTTGGAAAAAATATAAAGGCTCCAATAGTATTAGAGCGCCCTAGCTTCCAAACTTTTACTACTTTTCGAGAAATCAGTCTCCCCATCAGGAAGTACAGGGTGATACCCAGAAAAATGACGGGATGGATACCAGAATGATGAGTGTTGTGCTCATTTCATCCTCCTTGTCTTGTCGATGAACACCTGACTGCTCGCAGGCCGGGGATGAATTTTTATCAAAAAAGAGGGAAGTGTCAATCCCTCCGAATCGTAACCCCTCCAACCTCCCCTTACCCCAAGGGGAGGATTTGTCTTAGATTCGAAAAAATTCTTCGGCGTTTTTGGTTGTGAGTTTTGCGACTTGTTCGAAAGTCATGCCACGGAGTTCGGCGACTTTCTTAGCTATATGTTCAACGTAAATCGGCTCATTACGTTTGCCGCGAAATGGATCGGGAGCCAACCAAGGAGCGTCAGTCTCAATCATGAGGCGCTCCTCAGGCATCATTTCTATAACTCGGTGCACGTGTTTAGCCGGATCATCCTTTGCTCGCGGTTTAAAAGTAATTGTTCCTGTAAAAGAAAGATGCAGTCCCAGATCCAAAAATATCTTGGCCACATCCCAGCTTTGGCCGAAACAGTGCATAACTCCCCTGACTTTGAATCCTGCTGTTGCCCTATCCTGAATCACTTGAGCAAGTTCTTCATATGCATCGCGGCAGTGGATTATGACCGGAAGGTTCATATCATTTGCCAGTTGAAGCTGTTCGATGAACACTTTTTTTTGGGCTTCTTTAGCATCATCCAAATTCCACTCCTTATCAATGTGATGAAAATCCAGACCGATTTCCCCTATCGCAACAACTCGTTTGGATGAATGCGCCAGAGTTTCGATTTGTTTTAAAGAAAAATCATGAACCTCGCCTTCGTCCTCATCCACGTGCAAACTCGTGCAATGATCAGGATGATAGCCAACTGCAGCCCAAACCAAATCCGAACTTTCAGCCAGCTTAATTGCGCTGCGGCTTGTTTCCACAGCCGTACCCACAGTAATTGTGCGCACGTCATTCTCTTTCATCCTATTTAAAACATCCGTACGATCTTCATCGTACGGCTTAAAATGTAAGTGCGAGTGTGTGTCGATTAGTTTGGGCATAGCCTTTTGTCATCTCGACCGAAGCGAATGCGAAGCGGAGAGATCTTTTAGAAAGATTTCTCCGCTACACTGCACTGCGTTACGTTCCGGTCGAAATGACAAAACTGTTACAAAACAAAGCTCAAAAGAAATTCAAACACGTTTGTAATGTATTTTGCAACAACTGATCCGCCGAGCAGTGTGACGAGTTTTGCCCAAAGGTTAAAACTGGCAATAATCCAGATTACTGATCCAAGAACGATAAAAGACTCAACGATCCCGACAGCGCCGCCTAAGATTTTGTTCAAAGTTCGAATGAGCGGCAAATTAAAAAACAATTTCAAAATACTTTCCGCAAATCCGTAAATGAATACGATAAGTCGATTAATGATCGCGAAGATAACAGCGAACGCCACAAGCTTATCCCAGCCATCCGGCAAAAAGGTGCTGAAGATAAACACTATGTTTGCATACCACAATTTTGCGGCCACAAATCCCCCCAAAACACCAAGAAGTTTTCCTAAAGTTTCAATTAATCCATCTTTGTATCTGGATGCTGCAAAACCCAGGATTAGTAGAACGAGAACTGCATCTATTATGAACATGAGTATATTGTACACTTTTATACTTAAGGGCTAAAGGGCAGCTGGGCTTTGGGCTATGGAAGACGTTCGAATAAAATCTCCGGCTCCGGCAGCTCTGTGCCCGGCTTTAGACTTCCCCAGGTTAGCAAATCTTCTACTCCCTTTGCTTCTTCCGTATCCGGATCTTGGCCCAGCTGCCCGACGATTCTCAGAGTTATATTTGGCATAACTGGATGTAAAAGCCACGCGAACACGCGACAGTACTCGAGTAACGAATACAAAATCACGCCCGTGGCATCTGGATCTTCCTTGATCAATCTGAATGGCTGCGTGTCTTCAATAAATTTATTTGCTTGTATAAGTCCGAATTGTTTGTCCACGCCATTCCAAAGAGTATCAAGCGCGAGATCAAATCTGTTTTCAGCAACATGTTGCTCAACTGCTTTGCGTAAAGTCTCAAGTCCCTTTTCATCTGAAAAAGTATATTTCGCCTCATGCGAGATGGATGGCGGTACTTTGCCATTAAAATATTTTCTACTCATTGCAATTGCGCGATTCAAAAGATTGCCCAACGTATTTGCGAGATCATGTTTGTAGCGTTCTTCCAATCTTTCAATGGAAAAGTCTCCGTCTTCACCAAATGCAATCTCGCGCAATAAGAAATAGCGGAGTGCATCCAATCCATATTTCGGAGTAAGAATAGTCGGATCAATTGCGTTTCCCAGCGATTTTGAAATCTTTTGTCCTTCAATGGTAAAAAATCCGTGTGCGAAAATGGATTTCGGTAGCAATGCCTCACCCTTCTCATTCTGAAGCAGCTCATCATTTTTTGCAGCACTCATGAGCATTGCCGGCCATAATGCGCAGTGAAATTTGATGATATCTTTGCCAACAATGTGAATATCTGCCGGCCAGCGCTTTGTAAATTCTTCATCATCCGTGCCATAACCGACAACAGTCAAATAATTTATGAGTGCGTCAAACCAAACATAAATGCGCTGCTCAGGATCACCCGGCACAGGAATCCCGGCTTCCAGATTCTTTGCTTCGCGTGAAATGGAAAAATCCTCAAAATGATCCTTAATATAATTGCGAACCTCGTTGCGGCGCGATTCAGGCTGGACAAAATTAGGCTGCTCATCTATCAACTTCAACAACTCGTCGCGATATGCGCTCGCGCGAAAAAAGTAATTCTTCTCTTTTATCTCCTGCAAATCCGCGTTTGGATGAAGTGTGCATTTTCCATCAACAATTTCGCTTTCGGTCTTAAATGATTCGCAGCCCACGCAATATAAGCCTTCGTACGTACCTTCGTAGATGTCACCACTCTTTTTAACTGCGTTCCAAAATCTTTCAACAGCAACATGATGTTCAGGAGATGTTGTGCGAATAAATCTATCATATGTAATGCTCAAATCATCCCATGTTTTTTTCCAGACTTTGCTCATACGATCCAGATACGCGCCCAAATCAGTCTCCCCGACTTTTGTCATTGCCTGTACATTCTTTTGACTGTTCTCATCCACGCCCACGCTAAAAAACACATCCTCATTTCGCAGGCTGTGATAACGCGCCAAAGCATCAGCAACAATTGTGGTGTAAGCGTGCCCAATGTGTGGCACATCATTTACATAATAGATTGGAGTTGTGACGTAATAATTTTTCATATTCATTTGTCATTGCGAGGAGCGGAGTGACGTGGCGATCCTCTTCTCTGTCATTTCGACCGGAGTGGAGAAAACTCTCAGAAAGATCTCTCCGCGTTGGTCGAGATGACAGATGAGAAGGATCTCTCCGCGTTGGTCGAGATGACAGGAGTGATGATATTTATATTTTGTATTTAGAGGATGCAACAATAACCACAAACTCGCCTTTAAGACTGCTATTTTTCATCATTTCCATAACCTGGTCAATTGTGCCGCGATAAAGCGACTCGTGCATTTTTGTTAATTCACGCGCAACAAAAACCGCGCGATTCGGTGTGAGCTCAGATGCAAGAGCGCTTAGCGTCTTTTCAATGCGATGCTTTGATTCGTAGAAGATTGATGGATGCTCGCGCTCGCCAATCTCCCGAAAAAATGTTTCTCTTCCTTTTTTTGTTGGTGCGAATCCCAAAAATTCAAAGTGATCCATTGGGAAACCGCACGCGGAAACAGCGGTTATGAGCGCGGATGCGCCGGGAATCGGTACAACATCAATCCCCTGCTCAAACGCAGATGCAACAAGTTTACCGCCCGGGTCGCTAATCCCCGGAGTTCCCGCATCAGAAATATAGGCCATCTTTTTTCCGGACTTCAATTGATCAATCAAACCGGCCATACGTTTGTCCGAGGAATGTTCATGCAGACCGAGGAGCGGCTTTTTTATATTATACGCGGTTAACAATTTGGATGAGACACGGTTATTTTCGCAAACAATTGAATCAACCGCTCGCAGTGTTTCGATCGCTCTTTCTGTAATGTCTTTTAGATTGCCAATTGGCGTGGCTACGATAAACAATTTGCCGTTCATAGATTGCAGTATATCATTCTTTTATGCCCCGCTTCTGTCATCTCGACTGAAGCGTAGGAATATAATCAGACGTTCCGAAGCGTGACGGAGAGATCTTTCTGAAAGATTTCTCCGCTCCGGTCGAAATGACAGGATGGAAAGATTTCTCCGCTCCGGTCGAAATGACAGGATGGAAAGATTTCTCCGCTCCG
>JAHIUG010000004.1 GCA_018817245.1 Patescibacteria group bacterium
ACTAATCTTCGTACTCAATGCAGGTGATGTCGACCTTGGACGCACCCACGGTCACCTCGCTTGGGATATGGATACTACCACTCTTGCCGATCGTGTCGTGTTCGCTCCAATCTTTGTCGTAGATCCCGATTGGAACATCATTACCGCTCACGCGGATATCCTCTGTACGCTTATACTTATCTTTTCCCGGACTGCCCCAATTGCCGTCCAGTTGAATGACAATCTCAGGTCCGCTTCCATCAGCATCCCAAGGATCGCCACTCTTCTTGGTTGGATTAACCTTCACAACCACATGAGCTTTCATGCAAATCCTTGGCGGAGCCTGTTTCGACGTGCGCTCCGTCTTTGGTTTTTTGCTGTGCCCACGCCCCTTCTCAGACTCACAGCCGCAGACAAGCGCGACCCCGATAACGATCAGAAAAATAAAAAACGTACGTGCCATTATCTCCTCCAGGGTTTGGGTTGGCACCATAAGCTAAACAGATTTAACAAAAATTGTCAATAAAAAAACCCCGACACACAAGATGGTCGGGGTGAAAATATATGATCACTCATATTCCTTACAGACAGCGACTGCCCGAGAGTCGCCAATATCGGTGAGCTCACGAATGGTGCCGTCAGGATCTGCATTCCTCCTCCACTCGTCCAGTGTACTTTTGGAGACGATTTCAATATACCCCTTTCCCATGAAGTCAGGCTTATTGAACCTTGGATCACCGTCATTGTCATAAACCTCAATCCAGACTTTATCACCTTCCACCGCAACTGTTCGAGTACAGTAGTTCTTGTCTTTACAGGTGCTATACCACGTACCCCCTGCTTTGATGGCGATGTCAGGAAGCCCATCTAGAGGATCCCAGGACTTGCCGCTCTTTTTGGTTGGGTTAGCGAACACGGCTACGACTGCTTCTTTGCAATTCATCGGAGATTCTTCATCGACTGCACTCTCAGTGCGCTCTAGTGCAGATTTCGCTGTTTTAGTGGCATTGTCTAGTTCTTTAACAAACGCCGATTCTCTCTTTGAGATATAAACAGCTACCACTATAGTGGCGATAATTACTATTAATGCGATGTAAACGCCGGATGATTCTTTATCTTTCTTTTTCTTCTCGGACATCGTTTCCTCCGTTGGATCTTGTTCTTAAGCTATCTAAGGTGCGAGAATACTTAAACCCGCTTTTTACTTTTTGTCAATCCATCTAACTCATTACCCTGTTGTCCCTCAGACGCTGCTCAAGAAAACAACCAGCTGTTACAAGCGCAGTCTCCGGTCGGGGCATTACGAAAAATGGGAGAGAATAGCGGCCGCCGTCTGGCTTGTCAGGATTTACCACACGATGTGTTGCGGAAGATATGCGACCAAATGTATAAAGCTCAAGCATGTCCCCGCTGTTCACGATAATTGAATTCGGTGGATTGTTAACCGGGATCCATTCGCCTTGCCGGTTCTTTATTTCAAGCCCTGGCGTGGTTGCTGCCACCATGAGCGTAAGCAAATTAATGTCTTCGTGCGGTGCAGAACGCATGCCTTCAACGTCAGAATTAATATTTGGATAATGCAAAATTCGCAGAATTGAATTTCCTCCGTTTACCATTTCTGTAAGTTTGTCTGTACGATAATTTAAATAATCTCGAATTGAAGTCAAAAGATGAACTGATATTTTATCCAAAGCACGAAATAACTCCGGCATTATCATTTCAAAATCCGGAACTTCTCTTGGATAAACATTTAAATAACTTCGATTCCCCGGTCGCACGATGTGCCAAAATTCTTTGAGATCCGGAAGGTCGCTATCTTTAGCGTGCTCCATTTGAAAAGGCGTGTATCCAACCTGACGGCCGGTTTCCGGTGTCTGATATTTATTCTTAATTTCCGTTGGGAGAACAAACACACGACGAGCAGTGTCATACGCCTGCTTTAACAATCTAGTTTCAATTCCATGATTGACAATCGCAACGAATCCAAAATTTTCAAGCCCGTCTCCAAGTCGCTTTGTAAATTCTGATCCGCCTGTCCTCATGTCGACCACAGGCACACCTTTATTAGCAACCATACTATATTTTCAGTTTGGGTTGAAATCACAAAAATGTCAAGTATTGAAGACAAAAAACCGCCCTGATTCGGCAGTCTTTTTTTAACATGAGAAAACTAAATTTGAATGCTAACAAGCCGTCCATGGACGTAAATAATCTTCTTCGGCTTTTTGCCAGCTAAATACCCTTTAACTTTTTCGGAAGATTGAGCGCGCTCTTTTGCTTCTTTTTCGGAGATATCAGATCGGACAACTATTTTATCACGCACTTTGCCGTTTACCTGGATGACGAGTTCAAACTCGGGCGAGGAAATCTTCTTGGGATCGAACTTCGGCCATTCTGAAAGATGAATAGACTCTTTGTTTCCAATCTGATGCCAAAGCTCTTCTGCAATATGAGGAGCGAAAGGAGCCAACAACTTGAGCAAATTTTCAAGCGCTTGCTTTGGTACTTTTTGCGCTCCTACATCTGTAAACTTGTTTGTGAGAATCATGAGCGCGGACACAGCCGTATTAAAACTCATGTTTTCAATGTCATCGCCTACTTTCTTAATGGTTTGATGAAGAAGAGTCTCAGTATCTTCCGGAATTCGGGTTTCAGGCTTCAAGTTTTGAGTTTCAGGAAACAACTTCCAAACTTTGTCTAAAAATCTACGCACTCCTTCTATCCCCTTTGTATCCCATGGCGCTTCTTGTTCGAATGGGCCAATGAACATCTCGTACACGCGGAAAATGTCTGATCCGTAATCTTTAACAACATCATCAGGATTAATAACATTGCCTTTTGATTTGGA
>JAHIUG010000034.1 GCA_018817245.1 Patescibacteria group bacterium
GAAGCGGAGAAATCCTTCCACCTGTCATTTCGACCGGAACGCAACGCAGTGAAGTGAAGCGGAGAAATCCTTCCACCTGTCATTTCGACCGGAACGCAACGCAGTGAAGTGAAGCGGAGAAATCCTTTAGAAAGATCTCTCCGTTACGCTTCGCACAGAAAGCTTTCGGGGCTACGCTCCAGTCGAGATGACAGTTATTTCAAAGGATCATGCCCACCCTCTGACCAAGGGTTACATCTTAATATGCGCTTAGCACCCATCCATGATCCTTTGAATAAACCGTATTTCCCAATAGCCTGATATGTATATTCAGAACAAGTGGGCGTGTACTTGCACATGCGATATGGAAATAAACGCGCCAAAGGACCGTGGTCCAAAGAAAGTGTGCGTTGATAAATAACAATCAAGGTCTGCCCTAATTTTCGCGCGAATTTCATATCTTATCTGCCCCAGCCCAGGCTAAATTAAAAATCATGTTCATCATATCGTGAATATCCTGATCTTCAATAATTACACCCATTGGACTTTTCCCGCCAAAGTTCACAATCGACACTCTGTTATTTTTATAAATCGTGATTTCATTTTTATAAGGGAACATTTCCGCTGGAACAAATTTCAATTTTGGCCAAATCTTTTTGTCGGTGCTTTTGTAAGTCTTAGTATTGTACTTTTTATCATGCGCTGTATCAGGAATAATGCCGCGAGTCTTTACACCTAACTTTTCTTTAGCTTTCACATAGTCTCTCTTAAACTTCTCAGGCATAACCTTCATAAACTCTGAAGCATTACTAAACGCCTGCATGGTATATGGCTCTTTTCCGTCCACGTGATCTGTATACAATTCCAAGACCCCATCCATACCTTCATAAAAAAGTACTCTGGGCTTGTGTGGTGTGAGTGCGAATAAGCCCGCGATTTCCGGGTATAGCGCTTCTGCATATTCTTTTTGTAATTTAGCCTGCTCGATCTTGTCTTTTGCAAAATTAACAAGCTTTTGTGGCTCTCCAATTTGATAAAAAATCTTATTTCGCTTTTTTATTTCATTCACCAATCCCTTGTTCGACAACTCCTCAAGAACTTTATAAGTCGTGCTTCGATTCAGTTTAGTGTATTCGGCTATCTTAGATGGATAAGCGCCTCCTATTTCTAATAATGCAGCGTAAATAACTGCAGCTTTTTCAGAAAGACCGACTTTTTGCAAATCCCTTGTTATCTGGGCTTTTTCCATAGAAAAAACATATCACAAATCCCAATTTTTGTCAATTTGGACGAACAATTAATATTGCCTAGTCTTAATAGCCTTTGTTTATAAGGAAATAAGCCTAATTTCTGTCATTTTTGATTATCAAAGCATTGACACGGGCGCCGTTTCATGCAATGCTACTGGGTTCATAAGTGTGAACAAACTCGTACTTCGACAATTTGAACAACAAAAGGAGAGAAAGATGGCAAATCATCGCAAAGGTATTCTTCCGTTGAGCGGAGATCCCATTACATGGGGGCATATCGACTTGATTCAGCGAGCAGGCACTGAATGCGAACATCTTTTGGTGGCAGTGTTGCACAATCCCTCCAAGGATGGCTCGCATGTCATTGATGAGGAAGAACGTATTGAGCACGTGAAAAAGGCAATTAAGGATTTCTGTCCTGGTGTCAAAGCTACAGTGGTCGTGTCTGAGCAAGGCCTGACTGATGTATTCATTCGAGAAAATTGTGACGTGGTCTACCGCGGCGCGCGGGATCAGCACGATCGTGACTACGAAAATCAACAGCTCATCTATCACGAGATGGTGTTACCCGGCATCAAAGATCGGACCATCATCCTGGAAGCTGATCCCAAACTCAAGCATGTTCAGTCCACGGTAGCGCGGAACTTCGCAGGTCAGCATCTGGATGCGACTGCTCTGGTACCTATGTTTGTGCAAGCCCGCTTGTGGCGAAAAATCCACAAACAGAAGGTAATCGGAGTGACTGGTCTTCCTGGAGTTGGAAAAACCACTCTCATCCAAGCTGCCCTCAAGCTGATTCGGGAGGACAAACTTCCGGCTCATCATGTTGATCTCAACAAATTGATGGAAGATCTGCTTGCGGAAGATTCGCCTGGCGCAAAAGCGCTCAAGGCCCGCCTGGAAACTCATTCGAAAAAAGAGTCCTTGCCTGAGGATTTGCAAACACTGCTCTTCGCACACTTCTCTCGTGTCTACAGACAAGAGCTGAAAGGGCGTTCAGGTATCGTGTTCGTAGAAAGCTCATATCTGGCAGAAGACGGCTTGTTCCATTGGACCAATAACAACTCGGTTGTAATCACTAGCAAGGAGCTCCTACCACCTGACAATAGTCAGCGTGAGAGAGGAGAAGCTTGGGAGCCTGAGCGTAAGCTTGAGGCTTACAAAGCTGCGGCTGAAAAAGATAAATACGGCTTGGTCTTCTCACTCGAGAATACAAAAACCGGCTCTAACGAATGCCTTGGTGCAATTGTTTTGGCCAAAGCAAAAAGCAGGGGGCTGTAATGAAAATCGGTAGTTATGAAATCGAGTCTCAAATAGGCGAAGGTGCATTCGGTCGCACTTTCAAAGGTCGGCATTGCATCCTCAAAGATGTACACGTCTGCGTTAAACAGGAAAAGATCGGCTCAAAGCCGTATACGGATTTATTCCGGGAAGAGGCTGCTATTATCGCGCGGCTGCGACATCCTTCTTTGCCGTCCTTTATGGATTACAAAGAAATGCCCCCACCAGTTGGTCAGGTGCTGGTACTTTCATGGATCGAAGGAGAGCCTTTAGATAAGGCAGTAAAAACCGAAACTCTTTCGGACGGCACTTTGGTAGCGGCAAAACCTATTGATGACGAACATATTTGCTGGATCGTTGATCGCATTCTAAGCGCGCTGTCTTACTTGCATGGCAAGTGGCAAACCGTGCATTGCGACATCAAACCGGCAAACATCATTCTGGATACTCCGGATCATAATGCCACGGTCGTGGATATGGGCATGGCCTCTCTCAAACCTGATGAGTGGTCAAAAGCCAAGGGCGGTACGCCCGGCTATTTGCCTCCGGAGTTTGGAACCGGACTTCCTCCGATTCCGGCTTCGGACATCTATTCAGTAGGCAAAATCGTCTGCTTCATCAGCGGAGGCAATCCTGCTAAAGGAGAGTTTCCGGATGATATGGATTCGAGACTCAAAGAATTCTATGAGACCTGGATTCGGCATGATCCTAAAACGCGTCCGCAAAGCGTGGACCAGTTGCGATATGAACTGACCAAACTCCGCAAAGAGGTCTTCGGACGCAGTTCCTGCCAAGAAGAGTTCAAATGGCGTAACGGCAGGAAGCACAGCGCAAGGTCAAAAAAAAAGACAAAAACAGCGAGGAAGAAGAAAGTGAAGAAACATTATCCGGCCCACACGCCGGGGTCGCTGGGCATCGCGCCGGCCTACAACAGAAGGCGGTACTAGGGCCAAGTCTTCCACCTGATCACTATCGTGTGTATGTAAATGAAGATTATAACTGCAGACCAATTCTCAGCCAATGCTGCAACCGATTTAACTGGGTACACAGGTACTGCAAATGCTATACACGAAGTTGGGACGACGATTCCTCTCATGGAATCAATAAGACGCCGGGCAACCGAGTCTTCTTTGTAAAATGTTTCCATCGCGATATGCGGTATTGGGATGTGGTCGAGTGGGCAAAAAAGAATGACTACCACGTCCCTCCTCTTATAGAAACTCTGGCTTTTGCCGCAGCTAAACCTGATCTTCTGCGAGTGTACCGAAGGATAACCGCTTTGGGTACGAAAATAGTAGTTCACAGCGGCAATCACTATGTACTGGAACTATGCGGTGAGAACGGGTGTGGTCTTGACCTCGTCCAGTCAAACAAGCGCTGGTGGGGACTCGATTCTCGTTTTCTCTTAGTTCAAAACTAGACTGATCTACGAATGACTTCCTTAATTCGAACTTAACCTTAAACCAAACCAAAAACAACGCAACGAGAAAGAAAGGGACTGAAAAATGAGTGGAAACTATGGATGGGGTGGAAATGATCGATCACCTAGCTACGCCCCCAGGACCAGGTATGGCGGTGGAGGCGGTAACAGCGGCGGGTTTACTCGCGCGCATTCAGCATACGATCACGATGATGAGCCGGATTATAGCCGGGCTGACAGTCTGGCTAATCAGGCAGGCAATCCTAAGTCAGTAGCCATGACTCGCGGCGCATCTGTGGCGCGGTCGGCTGCTGGTTCTGTAGCATGTTCGAACGTGGATCTGAGTGCCGACAAGGCGCAAAAGACTACTGCGGACAATGTCATTATTGTGGCTGCGGATAGTACCGCTTCTATGGGCGAATGGCGAGATGAGATCTACAAGCGGCTCGCACTTCTCTTCAAAGAGGCTCAGGGTCTCCTAGGCGAATCGCTGGAAATCCTATTCATTGGATTCGGTGATTATCAAGCATGTGATGATCCTTTCGAGGTCGCACCTCTGGGTAGCGGTCCTGTTCTGGATGAATACATCGATGCTCTGACAAAGAAGAGCGCGGGCGGAGGTAATGCAGTCGAATCTTCGGAATTGACTGCCCTGTACGTCCACAGCCTGCTGGATACGAGTTCGGCAAAGTCCGTGTACTTCTTCGTCATCACCGACGAAGGCTTCTACAGAGACTTCTCCGAAAGAGCCGTTGGAGATGTGCTTGGCCTGGATCTCCCGGCCGAGCTTAATCCCAAAGCCACATTCCGTGCTCTCAAGCGCAGGATGGGCGTCTATTCCATCCTTCCTCAAACTGACTCCTATCGTAATGAGGATGGGATTCAGGAACAGTGGAAAGAAACTTTGGGTGAAGAAAATGTGGTGCCGTTGGATGATCGGCGTCGTGTTGTGGACGTCATTCTTGGTGCCATTGCCAAGGTAACAGGTCAGTACGCCAAGTTCACACAGGCACTGCACAGCCGGCAGGGTGGCACTCAGTTCGGTACGGTGAACATCCAGACGGTTCACAACTCGCTCTCCATGGTAAAGGGAGCGCCGCAGGCCCCGACCACCAAGGCCGGGACCGTATCTCTGCTGAATGTGGATCCGGATGACGTGCCAGACGACGATCAGTAGGAGACATCATGCGGCTCCTGGTTCTGAGTGACACGCATGTAGGTCACCCGAATTGGGACAATTTCGGGGACAGGGTATTCGCAAGGGCCGGCGAAATGGTCCTTGCGAACCCACCTGATGTAGTTCTCTTTTGCGGAGATCTGGTTGAGTCACGTGATCCAGATATGGATCTGGAATTTGGTCTGCGACTTCTCAAAAAAATACCGGCCGCTCATCACCTTTGGGTAGCCGGAAACAATGATATCGAGTTTTTGTTTGGACGGGTCCCAATTCTGGATTACCCAAAAGCTCTTCAAGAACTAGCAGTCCGGTACGATGTACATTTGCTGGACCATGAGCCGATCACCATTGGAGATATCGCCTTCGTAGGTAACTTCGGGTATTACGATCTTTCTCTATGGAAGACTCCGAAAGTTCATGACCCGTGTTATCCCTCAACCCGCAACAGCTTGCTGCGTGACGCAGATAAGTTTCATCGGAAAACATTAGGGATCAGCGTCATGGATCTGTTCAATTTCTGTCAGCAACGGCTACGACAACACATACGACAAGTCGCTGGAAAACAGATGGTCGCGGCTACACACACAGTTCCTTCGTCGGAGATGCTCTTGTACGATCACTCTCCGAAATTCGATTTCCAGAACGCGGCAATGGGTTGGGATGATGAAAAATCCTCCCATTCCATTCACCAAACTCCAGGATTGCTCTTTCAATTCTGCGGACATACGCACCGCAGTAAACAAATCGAACGGCCTGGTACGGCCCCGCTCATCAACGTGAGCGGCCAAAACCAGCCGCTTGAATTCGATCTTTAATCTCAAACCTAAAACCACCATTTCTACCGGAAGTGGTGGTTTTTTCATTAGTCCTCAACCTTTCCGCTTTCTCTTCTCTTTCATCTTTTGAGCTCGAGGTGAAAGTTTTGGTGGTTTTTTTAAAGCCTCTGGAATTTTTAATATAAGTCGCCGCGCCTCTTCCGCTAATTCATCGTGCGGGGCTTTGAGCGCCTCTCGTTTTACGATAAATAGAATATGTACATTGTTCGGCACCTCGTTAATATGTGTTTTTAAGACATGTCGCAATCTGCGTTTCACTCTATTGCGATCAACTGCGCTTTTAAAAACTTTGGTAGACGTAATAAACGCAACTTTCGGTCCATCAGAAACCGGGCGAACGCGCATCACCATAAATGGGCCATAAACAGAACGGCCTTTTGTGCCAAGCTTTTCAAAATCCTTGGCTTTGGTTAATCGAAATTGTTTTTCAAACATAGATCCCGTATATCGTAACTCGTAATTCGTGTTTCGTATATCTGTTAAAAAAATAAACCTCGATTATCGTCGAGATTTATTCAAAATTGAAAAGTAAGTTATTTCGATTTTTCAACAGTCAAAACCGCTCTTCCTTTTGCACGTCGACGCGACAAAACAGTGCGCCCTTCTTTGGTACTCATGCGTTTTCTAAAGCCGTGTACCTTTGCTCTACGGCGCTTTTTTGGCTGATAAGTTCTTTTAGGCATAAATACGCTTCGCTTAATAACGAATTAATGAATGACTAATGACGAATGTAGGTTGTTGCTTTTCTGGTCCCTTCCATCATTCGATATTCGGATTTCGTCATTTGTCATTGCTTGGTTTCCAGCATTGCCAGATTGTGTCATAAAAAGTATTATTTGGCAAGACCTATCCCCATTTCATCCACAGATTTGACTTGAACCCACTCTATTGATGAGATTGATGCACACCACATGAGATAGTCATTCGGTTTTAGTCATTCGTCATTAATATATATGGATTTCACAGAAATTTGGCAAGCGACCCTAGGAGAGTTGGAGCTAACTCTCTCAAAAGCCAATTTCACAACTTGGTTTAAGAGTACTTTTATTTCCAGTGTGAATGAAGGACGCGCGATTGTCTGCGTTCCCAATACATTCACCAAGGCTTGGCTTGAAAAAAAGTATCACGACTCAGTGATTAAGGCTTTGCGCAATGTAACCAACAATGAAGTTCGCGAAGTAACCTATAAAGTTGAGGCAAAGAATACTTCAGTGGTCCCAGGCCTGCAACCGGCTCAGGCGTCGTCTGCATATGCTACGACAGACACGCTTACTTTTAATGAATACGACTCCTCGACTGATTCTATTGCTGATTCCGGTCTTAATCCACGCTACGTCTTTGATGGCTTTATCGTAGGAAAGACTAACGAGCTGGCAAATGCTGCCGCCCTGGCCGTAGCCACACAACCCGGTACAACATATAACCCGCTCTTCATTTACGGTGGCTCTGGTTTGGGCAAAACTCACCTTTTACATGCCATAGGCAATCACTTATCAAAGACCGACCCGGACAAAAAGGTTTTATATGTTACCAGCGAACGCTTTACCAATGATTTTATCCACTCGATCCGCGGCGGAAAGGGTAAGGAGTTCAAAGATCTGTACCGAAACGTCGATGTCTTGTTAGTGGATGACATCCAATTCATCAGCGGTAAGGAAAGTACGCAGGAAGAATTTTTTCACACGTTCAACGCGCTGCATCAGGCCAACAAACAACTTGTGTTATCTTCCGATCGACAGCCAAAAGACATTCAGGCAATAGAGAATAGACTCCAAACCCGCATGGAATGGGGCATGATGGCTGATATTTCCTCTCCAGACTTTGAAACACGTGTCGCAATACTTGGAGAAAAAATAAAAGAGAAAGGCGCTGAGCTCAGTCTGGATATTCAACGATACATAGCCGGAACAGTGCAGTCGAATGTGCGCGAGCTGGAGGGCGCACTTAATAAAATCCTGGCTTATCACCAATTCAAGAACACACTGCCAACGCTTGAAACGGTTCAATCTCTTCTGCAGAGCTACATCCCAAGTGTTCCAAAGAGAAACATCACGCCGCGTCGCTTAATGGAGATAGTGGTCATCTACTATGATATAACTCTTGACGAGCTTATGGGTAAAAGCCGTGAACAACGCCTTGCTTATCCCCGCCAAATCGCCATGTATCTACTTAGACACGAAGCAAAGTGTTCTTTTCCGGCAATAGGTGAACATGTCGGTGGCCGCGATCACACAACTGCTATGCATGCCTGTACAAAAATAGCCGGCCTTGCAAAAAACGACGAGCAACTAAAACGCGATCTCTCCTTACTTCGAGAAAAACTTTACTCAACCGGAGGCGGTGGATAACATACCTCAAGAGTGTGACTAACTGCCATAAAAAAAGTTGATAACCCGTTCGTCTTCACGCACTACATCCCCCAATCGCAAATTCATCCACTACTTGTACATTAACTATCCATAGTTTTCCATACTGACCGTGGATGTCTTTTAAAAACAAAAGCCAGTAGAATCAATCCGCCCTTTCCCTTATCCACACTGTCCACAGCACTTACTGTTACTACTTATTTTATATATAAATATTTAAGAATAATAAACCTTAAAAATTTTAATCATATGAACTTTGCATGTACTCAAGAAAATCTAGTACAAGGACTAAACATGGTGAGCCATGTTACAGGTAAAAATGTGAACCTTCCTGTTTTGGGTAACGTTCTTTTAAAAACAGAAAACGGAAATCTAAGATTATCAACCACAAATCTAGAGCTGGCCGTAAGCTGTGTGATACGTGGGAAGGTTCAGGCTGAAGGTGAGTACAGCGTCCCGGCAAAGTTGCTATTAGACTATGTATCGCTTTTGCCAACCGGAAAGATCGAGCTTGAATTAAAAGAGGAGGGACTGGAAGTCCGTTCTAACGATCAGGAGACGATAATAAAAGGTTTGGCTGCCAGTGAATTTCCTCTATTACCCAAGCTCACTAAGAACACTAATTTTCAGCTTGGGGCAGAGGAGCTTAAGCGCGCATTGAATCAGGTGACTTTTGCTTCATCATCCTCTGAGTCCCGCCCTGAGCTCACGGGCGTAGCTTGTTTTTTTAATCAGGAAGGAAATGAGTCTGTCGTAATATTTGCTGCAACCGACTCATATCGATTAGCTGAGAAAAAGCTTGGCATCAAGGGTCAAGCTGGGAGCTTATATAAGGCGATCGTGCCTGCCAGATCAATGCTTGAGATAGCGCGCATCACATCTTCTTATAAAGATGACATTAGCGGACCCGGAGATGTGTCTTGGGGCTTTAGTGACAACCAGCTGGTCATAAGTTATGGCAATGTTGAGTTGGTAACGCGGCTGATTGAAGGTTCTTTCCCGCCGTATAATGAAATTATTCCTCAGTCATTCAAGTCAGAGGTTATTCTGCCACGAGTTGAATTATCAAAGGCCGTTAGAGCAGCTAGTTTATTTTCGAGACAGGGATTATTTGATATTCATATTGATTTGGACCCGGATCAGGGGACATGTACTGTTGCTTCAGCTGACCAAGGTACTGGAAAAACAAAGACCATAATCAAATGTGATGTTCAAGGTATTAAAAATAACGTGACGTTAAATTTTCGTTATTTAAATGATGGCTTGTCCTCAATTCAGACTGATACAATTAAACTGGCCATGATTGATGAAGGCAGTCCGGTGCTAATTTTGCCAGAGCCAATGGAAGAAAAATATCGTTACCTGGTTATGCCGATAAGACAATAGAAAAAATGTAAGGAGCTACGCAATAAACATAAAATAAAAAAAGCCCTGGGTTTCGTTACCAGGGCTTTTTTTTATTTTAGTCGATGTTTACTAGAATGCGGTTGTTAGAAATTGTAGAACCATCATTCATTACCATTATCGGGTAAATGAAATATGAACCGGGCAATGGCGCGCTGTTCCATTTAACCTGGATTAGGGTGCTTTCCGGTAACAGCTCTGAGGCAAGCAGCCTGGTATTGTTGTTTTGTGATTCTTGTAAGAATACATCTACACGGCTGACACTCTCCAAGTCTGAAAGAGTCACAGTAATGATATTTGGGAAAGATCCTCGGTCAATAGTGGAGCCGTTGGCTGGTGAAATAATATTTGCTCCGGCTGGCAATGGCTGAGCAGTTAGGTTGATTGTCACAGTAGCGCTTCCTCTGCTACCCAGCTCGTCGATAGCTGTAACTTTAAGGTCATGGTATCCAATTCCGATTGAGTTAGGTACGCGCGCTGTGAATGAGAGAGACCCATCCAAAGTGGTGCTGATCATCTGGCCCTCCATGTATGCTTCAACTCGCGTGATGCGGCGCGGTGCATTAATCGATACGCTGATAAAAGGTTCGCGTGAATTCCATGTTGTGTTGGATTTCGGAGAATTGATGGTTATTTGAGGTTGAACATCTGCTGTATGTACGTCGTCATATTCTGTTGGCAATGCTTTGGTTGTAGAAGCCCAGCCCGTGCGTTCAACCCAGTCCTGAACAGCAGATTCCCAGTTGTAAAATTGAGGATCTTTTTCCGGGTTACTCGGGGCTGGTCCCAGAGGATCATTTTTTTCAACGTACCATAATATATTGTGAGCTTCCTGAAAGCTGCGCTCCTCAATTAACTCCGGCGGAGTAAATTCTGTTGCCAGTTTTCCTGATAACGTGTCTATTTTTACCTTCGTTTCAAAAGCTTGACCCAGTAACACGGGCTTATTTGTGTTTAAAGAAGGCGGCGCAGGAAACTGTTCTACCGGCAGCTCTAATTGTTGCACTGCTCTTTTCATAAATCCCTGCCAGATAGGCGCGGCTAACGTTGAACCACCGGCACCGCGTCTCATCGCGGAGTTGTCATTGTTCCCGGCCCAAACACCGGCAGCTAATGAGGGAACGTATCCGATTGTCCAGGCGTCACGGTAATCATTTGTAGTACCGGTCTTAGCGGCGACCGGGCGTCCGGGCAGGGTCAAATAATTATTCGCGCCAAATGCGAAAGCACGTGCGTTATTATCGCTTAAAACATTTGATAAACGAAGTATTGCGTCTCGATCTACAACTTGTCGGCTCTCTTGTTGTTCCCACTCTTCTAGTACCTTACCTTCCGCATCTTCAACCTTGAGGACTGTGACCTCTTTTGCCAGCTTTCCTTCAGCTGCAAACGTCGCATAGGCGCGCGTGTGTTCAAGAAGTTTTACTTCACCCCCGCCCAGTACCAATGCAAGCCCAAAGCGGCTCCTATCCCCCAAGGTGGTGTAGCCAAGCTGTTCTGCGAAGTCGAGCACACTACTCACACCCACGAGGTACAACATCTTAACTGCCGGGATATTCAAAGATCCTTGTAAGGCTTTGCGTACGGACACGGGTCCACGCTCTCCTAAGTCATAATTTTTAGGTGAGTAGTTTTGGATGTCAGTTTTAAATGTTGTGTTTACATCCCACAAGGTCATTTCAGGCGTGTAGCCTTTTAAAAATCCTGCTGCGTATACAATCGGTTTGAAAGAAGAGCCTGGTTGTCGTGGCCTGATGGTGACATTAACTTGTCCGTCGTTTTCTTGATCGAAAAAATCTTTAGAACCCACCATACTCAATACCTGTCCGTTGTACGGGTCAACTGCGACAAGCGCGGCATTACTAAAACCATACTGCTCACCACGATCTTCAACCCCTTTTGCAACCTCTTCTTCTGCAATTTGTTGTAAATTCCAATCCAAGCTGGTTATTACTTTTAACCCTCCCTGTTCGACTGCGCGCTGTCCATATTCTTCAACCAACTGCGAGCGCACATATGTCACAAAGTGTGGCGCATGGATGTTACCGATCTGTTTTGGCTGGAGTTTCTCCAATGTATTGATTTCTTTAGCCTCATCAGCCTGTTCTTGGGTAATATAATCCTGAGCTGCCATAAGATTAAGTATCAATTTTTGTCTCTGCACTAACTTATCTCGGTTGTCCCCGCTTAATCCTGTTCCATATGGAGAATAATAATCAGGAGCTTGTGGCAATGACGCTAAAAGCGCGGCCTCATCCAGGGTCAACTCGCTGGCAGGTTTTCCGAAATAACTCTGCGCAGCCGATTCAATTCCGTAAAGCGTTGAGCCATAAGGGATCTCATTAAAGTAAAGCTGCAAAATTTCGTCTTTTGTATAAAGTCGTTCGATTTGCAGAGCCAGAACAATCTCTTTCAGTTTTCTGCCGAATTTTTTCTCTGTGGTCAACACAGCATTTTTTACAAACTGTTGAGTCAGAGTAGAGGCCCCCTGTGCCTTACGGCGTTGGATAATATCAACATACACAGCTTTTAAAATTCGTTTTACGCTAATACCACGATGCTTATAAAAATCTTTGTCCTCAACCGCGACAGTGGCCGCGACCACGTAGTCCGGCAGGCTGTCCAATTGTATTAATGTTCGTTTTTCATCGCCGTGTATTTCATACAAAAGAGTTTCACCCGTCCGATCGTAAATTTTTGTTGATTGAGGAACGTTTCTACCCATTAAAGCATTTGGATCCGGCAAATCTCTGCTGTACCAAGCAAAGGCAAGCGTGATCAATACCGCGCCTACCAAAAAACCCGCGATTCCTAAAGAAATAACCCAAAAAACAAGCTTTTTTGAAGCTTTTTTTAGGCTTTTTTTGAGGCGTCTCTTGAAGTTTTGGCTTCTTCGAGACAGTGGCTCATTTCGGTATTTAATAGGCATGAAAGTTTTTGGCTTATTTTAGCTAAAAACAATAATATATCTATTGACAAAATTGAGCAAATGTGATAGTATTCTGTCGTTGATCAAATCGCAGCCCACCGTTTTTGGTGGGTTTTTTGATCCCCAATTATTATGAAGTTACTACAAAATACCTCATTAATCCCAAACGTCAATCGCTATGCAGTGACGGTTTTGGTATTGGTGCTTTTATTAACAACCAGTCGAGTTCAGGCTGTTGATGCTTCTGAAAAAGTAATTCCGTTACCGGACCGGACTGCTAAAACAGGTGCTTTTCAAACTACTGAGGAGCGCGGCATTGTAGTTCCCTTCGGCAAATTTATAAGTGAAATCTCACGTTCAGCTAATAAACCTGCTCAAAAATGGAATGCTATTAACGCTCCAGACTTGGATACTAAGGCGGATCGTTCAAATGAAGCTTCTGTTCGTACTATGTGGGTACCAACATCTGCTTACACATCTGACCCTCGTGAAACCGACTCAACTCCGTTTACCACTGCTGACGGTTCCCGCGTGCGCGACGGTATTGTTGCCGCTAACTTTTTACCAATCGGTACTCGACTTCGTATCCCAGACTATTTTGGGGACAAAGTATTCGAGGTTCATGATCGAATGAATAAACGTTATTGGGAGCGCGTAGATCTTTGGATGGTGCAGAAACAGGATGCCCGCAATTGGGGCGTTCGTACAGTGAAGATCGAGATTCTACCGTAAAACAAAAAATCTCCAGATTAATTCTGGGGATTTTTGTTTACAGCCACCCTCGACAAAA
>JAHIUG010000035.1 GCA_018817245.1 Patescibacteria group bacterium
AATGAAGCGAAGCGTAATGGAGAGATCTTTCTGAAAGATTGCCGCGTCGCTCCGCTCGTCGCAATGACAGTAAAGAGGACAGAACGAAATTATGACTTTATCAATATTTCTTAAACGATTACTCTTTCACACAACTGCTGCTTGCCTGATTTTGGCGCTCCTCCTTCTCCTGGGTGAAAAGCTTGTACCAGGCTCTGTTTTGCCATTTATCGACGTTATAGATCTATTACCAATACTTTTAGCTTTAATAGTCGGAGTTATTATCTTTCCTCCGAATTCCAAGAAGACTTGACAAAAGGGCAGTTTTATGATATAAAAGGTGCACTTCACTAGTAAAGACTTTTACCCGCTGAACTAACCTTTAAGGAGGTGCATCAATGTGCAGGATCAACACAATTCGACATCCGAGTTTCTGGAAGTTGTGGAATGCGGATTTGATAGGGTTTGGTCAAAATGACCGGATGAGTGATGCAGATCTGGAATGGGCTATGTCCTATGTGTCCATGCAAGATGACATGGATGCATTCGGTGAGTTGGTCAGTTGTCACTTTGACCTTCTCGAGCCGCCTGAGTACTGCCGTCATACGGAAATGGGAGCTGTCATCGACGCGCACGGAGATGACTACACTCGTACATTCGATTCAGAGCTTTTGGCTCGCTACGGCTTCGTGTCTGGCTAGTCTACGCACCCATACAGCAAAAAAGCGCATCCGCTCTAGCTGTTTAAGGGTGCGTTTTTGTTTTCTTAGGAAAAAGCCAGCAATCTAGACTATAACGCATAATTATAATAAAAAATTAAAATCAGGACTCAGACCCTTTTTGTGATATTTATGCACATTAATAGTAGACACTAAGTGGAAATAACCATTTTTTCACGCTCGTGAAAAGATGGTTGGTAGTTGATGTAAAGAAAAATAGATGAATAATAAAATTGATGGTTCGAACATTTTATACAAGGGGTCTGACCCTGAGATGTGTAATTAATACTTTTAGCTTTAATTATTGTAGTCATTATCTTTCTATCAAATTCCAAGCATACTTGACAAAATGGTTTTTCAGTGGTATATATAGATCAGTACTTTTAAACTCAACATTAACCCCTGAAAGACAATTCCGTGCCTCAAGTAGGAGTGGTGCAATGTCAGTTACAAAAAGAGTCGATTACAGACCGTTTATCAATTTCTTGAATGAGCTTGCACGAGACATTTCGTTTGTCGAAGAAGCTTCTGAAATAGTCATTCCGTTATACGAAGTATCGGAGAATGCCGATGATGGATATCCGCTTTACGAGAGCGGGCAACTCAATCCTGAAGATGTAGCAAAAGCCATTGCACTGGCAGTGGGTGAAGAACCTGACAGGATCGTTTTTGTCTCGGCTTTCAATCCGGGTTCTGAAGCAATGCGTGCAGTTGAGGAGGCACTTTCTGAGTCTCCAAGGCACACTCTATGGGAAACTCTTTGGCTTAGACACGGAGACGAAATCGAACAGACCTTAAGTCAGTTTGATGAGGGTCATGAGACCACGTGCTCAGAATCCATGTGTCTGTATATCGGAAATATGTTCTATGAACTCGACAAGGCTTTTAAAAAAGGCATGCAGCATAACCTACACGAGAGTCTCTCGAGTACGTTGACCGAAAATATCGAAACCTGTATTCAAGTTTTTTGGGGATTTGCTGTGGCATCCAAAGCAAATAGGCTGGAAGAGCTAAGGCCGCTTATGAAAATACTGTCCGCAGCAGTACCAATTGCCAAAACATCAGATGACTTTGGTACTTGGCTGGTACTCGTTGCATAAGATCTCCGCCCCGACTTTAAAAGAGTCGGGGCTTTGTATATATAGACCACAACGCGTAATTATGGTGAGATATCTGTTATATGAGGATTTTAGTTACAGGAGGTGCTGGTTTTATTGGCACTAACTACGTTTATCATGTTTTGCGCAACTTTCCTGAGGATAAAGTTGTTGTTTTGGATAAGCTGACTTATGCGGGGAATTTGGAGAATTTAAGGCCGCTCGAAGGTCATCCGCGTTTTCGATTTTTTAAAGGTGATATATGTGATCGTGAGATTGTTGATCGCTTAGTTTCTCAAGTTGATGCGGTTGTTAATTTTGCCGCTGAATCGCATGTTGATCGTTCTATTCATGATGCTACGAATTTTGTAAGAACAAATGTTTTAGGAACGCAGACGCTCATTGATTCGTGTAGAGCTAATGGAAACGTTCGATTCCATCATGTTTCAACTGATGAGGTTTTTGGATCACTTGGGCCAACAGGAATGTTTGATGAAGATAGTTCATATGATCCTCGCAGTCCTTATAGCGCCTCTAAAGCAGGTGCAGATCATTTAGTGCGCGCAGCATGGCATACA
>JAHIUG010000036.1 GCA_018817245.1 Patescibacteria group bacterium
ATGCGGCCACCACGTCTTATCCGTTACGGAGGACTTACTGAAACACGGATTCCCATCATTAACCCCACCATTGCACATACCGGCCTGAAGAGTGTAGTCGGTTTTAGAGTTTGGATAATACAGAAAAGATCGGATAAAATCGGGCTTTTTCTTTAGCTCATTCTTGGGATCCTGATCCGCACCCTCAGCGCCCTCACATAATCCGGCCCTCACGAAAGCAACATTCGAATCTTTGGGATTTTGAACAGGATGCGGCGTAGGCCAGCGCTTCCATAGCGTAGCACTGTCCGCATAACTTAATTTGCTAACAGCTCCCCAGCGCGCATGAGCGGAGAAATGATATGTATAAGCTGTGTCATATGTTTTATCAGTCGGATCAACAGAAGGTAAGATATGCCAATCTTTAGTACGATAAATTTTTGACATATCGCTCTTAGCAATCTTTTCACTCGGTGTTTTGTAATTAAACGGTAAAAAGCTAGTACTTGTAGTGCCACCGTCCGGATAAGACATAGCTATATGCACAGGTTTGCCTTTCCATGTTGGATTTTTATCTTCATAAAATATTTGATTCTCAGTCCAGTCTTTATCGGGTATTGCTACCGCTTTCCCATCATCATAAGCGCCCCACCACTGAGATGCGGTGAATACACATTCGCTGGAGGCTGGAGGATTTTCCATGCCGGCGTCAACCGCATTGTCGCTACAACGCGCATGTTCGTATCCCAAGCCACAATGACCTTTCATTTGTCCGAAATTATCTGCAATACATGGGACACCCGTGACCTCTAACGGACAATCTTTCGATTCATCTTCTGGCTTCGTACATCCGCTGCCTGGCAAAACAGCCCTTGTTCCCGGATCTCCGCCTATACATCCAAACGCGTTATATGTTTCATGAGATGATTTCACACCATAACAATCGCCGTCCTTAGGGTTGCGGTACTGTGAAGGATCCTCGCAATCGTCTTTCCAACCTGCGCGCATTACACACTTTGTATATTGTTCTTCAAGCGTTCCGCCCACACGTTGCACAGCTGCGTTATGACAAATCGGATCATCCGAAGCTATACCAAGATCAGAACCACAATCCAGTCCGGCATTCACGCCTGACAAACCATTGCAGCGATGCACTGAATCTTTGTATGCCTGTGAACTCATTTCAGTATCACATTTACCCGTTCCGCTGCAATAAGACTTTTCCTCAGCCGGAGTTGCATTCTCCGGACAAAGCTTGCCGTGATTTATGCCACCGACACAAGCCCAACTATCTCTGGTCACTATGGAATCACTATATTTATAAACACGATAAATACGCGCGAATAGATTTGTCAGGTGAGCCCATTTATACACCGGGCTATCGTTCGAGGTCACGTAAGACGGGCCTGAACCAATGAAGGTTGGCGGATTCAGTTTGGAATAATTCTCGACCGGTCCGCCTGTCTGGAACAGCGGTTCTTTACCGGGTTCGCCTGTCGCCAAAGCCGAGCCATAAGGCTGATATTGCGAAGAATAGGAAAGACCCAATTGCGGCAAAATGAAATTCCCAAGATTCCACACGCGGTCAGCAAATGCCGCGCTCTCTCGCGTATAAGGCGAAATCACCTGCGCGAGATCAGTACAAATATCAGCGTGCTTTACGCGTAATCCCAGATATAAAGCCGACTCGTAATTGTTGCTACCAACTGTACATGCCGAAATCCAAAAACCTATAAAATTCCACGGGCCGGACAGTTGGGAAATTTTTACTTTATCTTTTGGTAGACTATTTTGATCTGGTGAAGCGTTCTCGAACAATGCCCGAATGGAGAAACCCGACTTCGAACAAGGGGCCTCGCGGCTATAATAATCATTCTTTCTGTCGTAGAAGGACTCACCGGATTTATCATCCAACCATAAAAATTTGGTGACGCCGTCCATGCGATAATCAGTCTCCCAATATTTGTAATAACATCTTTCGTCATTACCCTCGATTCCCTCCGTTTTACCATCAATACCGGTGCACTTTTCTTTACGCGGCACCTTGTTTCCATCAACCAAAATGTCCTCTTTTGAACGATCAAGCATGCCGTCAAAATCTTTACTGAAAGTACTGCATACTTGTTTTGACGCATTAGCTACCTGAGCTGCATCTGTGTATTTTGGTTCATTCACGCCATCCACATACCAGGTTGGAATGCTGCAGGCTGCGGTGTATGCGTCGCATTTGGGCGTGAATTGAAACTGCGCGAAATTTTTTTCACGAACCGCCCCTGACCTCAATTCTTTCAACTTATCTTCTCCGGCATCCGGATATAACCATTGTGCCACACCACTAGGCTTTACAGCCACGAAATACTCAGTGTAAGTATTCCCTAAACCGCGGCCGGTTTGAATCCAACGACCATAGTTATAATCCGCGTCCGGTGGATTATCCAACGGGCCAATACCATCTTTTACATTAGGATCACCGGATGCCCCGGGTGGTCCGCCATGATCTTTATCTGCGCCGCCATTATGTGCTGTTGCGCAATGTTGAGCTTGAGGTCCTTCACCTCCATCCTGAAATGGTTTTGTGCCGTCTATACCAACTCCAAGATTTTGAAAACGCCAGATTTCATCACAATCATCGTCAGTCCAGTCTTTATTAATTCTATGACAATCAGTATAACCACCAGCTTCACTAATCTTTTTATAAGGATCTACACCATCTCCTTTACTTGGCACCACAGCAGCTGAATACATTTCTTCATAATCTCGATCTTTGGAGGTGAAGCCGTATATTTCATCAGAACTGCTTGAACCGTCCAAACAAGAACAATCATCTTCCGCCGGTGAACAAGGGTTGCTATTTGCACTACATTTTCCAGCTATATAACCGGTATCATAATTGAATTTAGAAAGTTTACCTGGCAAATAGAAGTAATCATTAGCCCCGTCCTGATTTTTTAATACTGTATCAATTCGCTTAGTAGAATCGTCCCAATTAGTATGACTCAAGGCAGTCCAAGTATTTTCAAACGGAGGATCTGCCTGCGACAAACAATAATATTCTCCGGCATTTACCGGCGGTGTGTAACCGGCCAGCGGAATGTAGTGATTTGTGTCAAAAGTACTGGCCAAAATCGGACTTGGATTCCAGATCAAACACGGATGACGCCCCGGATCACCGGCAACAAAACGTGAATAGTCGCGCTGCAGGCACTGACCAAACTGACCGCGCACCAAAATCACATCGCTGATTTCTTGGCAGCTTCCACCGGGACAAGCGGGATCATCTACAATGGTTTGAGTAGTATTCGGCTCAGCTGAACCGCTCGCGGCTTTCTCGCCCGGCACACACTCTCCTCCATCGTTCCTGCCGCCCACACAAATTCCTCCTGCCGGCGGTTTGCCAAATGGAGAATAATACTTGGTAGCTTGTCCACCATATTTAACTTTGCGATAAGAACATGCGCAGTCTTCTTCGTACTCACAAAGATTTGCCGAGCCATAACCATCTGCGATTTTTTCGGTTCTTGGCGGATCAAACTCAGTCTTCCATTCCTTCACATACAAATTCGGGAATGGTGAATCACCTTCCGGATAAGCCTTACATTCAGCCGGTGGGAAAGAGCGCTGCAATGTTGTGTCCAACTCAGGATCCGAAGTTTGTCGGAACACATCTGAGAGCTGCTCAATATTACGCGGATCAACTTCTCCCGGTGGCAAATTACTAACTGTGCGTTCGGATAAAGCATCGACCGCTAAATAACATGTGCGCTGGCCAACAGGAATTCCCTCCAAATAATATCCGGTTCGACCTGTTTGCGTGTGTCGGCAGATGGTTTTTAGATCCGGATAAAGTTTATTACTAATTCCGAATTCGATTAAACCGGTGCTTTCGTGTACTGCTGCTGCCAAACGATAATCTGTTGCGTATTTATTTTCTAGAGCCGGTAATGTTTGGAAAATTTCGCTCGCAACCTTACGATTTTCCACATCAGCTGCCAAAAATTGCTCAGGTACGATGTAACCTGAATAATCTATCTCACCGAATCCGGTTTTACGCATTGTATAAATTTCACGAGTAAAGAATACGCCCGGCTTTAAAATTGGATCTATATCTCTGTCAACATAATTCGCACAAAACGAACCAGAATTTGATCCTTGTGAGGAATCACATACGGAGGTTTCAGTACAAATATCAATATACTTTTGCTGCACTGAATCAAAAACCGTTTCAGCTGTCGCACATCCCAACCATTGCGCACAGTCACGATCCAGCCGCACTTTCATTACTACATTGGAATCATTCTTAACAGCCTGCTTTGTACAAAGACCATTGGTAGTGACTTGACCCACGGCAAGCGAACAGTCCCAATCTTTTACACAGGATTGTTCATCGAAATCTTGTTTAGCGGTTGCAAAAGGAGGATATTTTTTCTGAACAACACATGGCGGAGATTCGGGATCACTTAATTCACACGATGTTTTCAAAGCCCTTCCGCAAAAATCGATTTTCCATGATTCGCACTCTTTTAACTGAGCATCATAATCTTTATTTGGTAAAAAACCGTATACACCGCAAAACCCTGACGAACAATCTTCAGGTGAACCGAGACAATAATTTTGATCAATCTTGCATTTAGAAATAATACTGGGACAAAGATTTTTATCCGGCAAACACCCTTGAAGGATATCGTCCGTATATTTGTATTCCAAATTCGTACATTTCCTACAGAACGGATTATCCGGATCTCCTACGCAGTCGATTGGAACCTGGGGCGTATCCCCTTCTGCCTTTGACTTATTATATGTAGCGTCCGTGCTGTAACGCGATCGTGCGTCACTCAAATCACGGAACAAGATGCAGCCTTTTTGCAAATTCACTTCACCACCACAAGAGCTCACATCCAAACGCTGATTCTTAATAAAGAAGTACGGCTTACCAGCCGGATGAACCGGATCGCTAGTATCATTAGTATCTCGGAATTCAGTACATTCGGACTGCTCGATCGGACACATGCCAACCCAACCCCAATAATCAACGTCGGCTGTATTACGAATTAAATATGTGTTCCCAACAGATAGCGCGTTTTTATAACATGGCAAATCCTGACCCTGCATAAACCAACCTGAATATTCTCCGTCTTGTGGGATTCCATTGTCATCATTTTTCTTAAGAAGGACTTTATCTTTCCATTCGCAGGTATGATTCAAAGGATTGCGAAAATATGCCAGTGTCCTTCCGCTCTTAAACTCATCACAGAACAATTCATCTTTGCGGCACAGCATGTTGGGCTCATTATCCGAACTCTCATACTGCGTAATGTCATCGATAAAATACATTGTTTCAAAAGCGGCACTTTGTGGTGATTCAATGCTCATCTGAGTCTGGCTGAATTTAGGTTTACCAAAAGCACGACACGAGGCTTGCGTGGAATCGCAACGCGCTCCCGCATCATCAATTAAATAGATGTAACGATCAGCAACTCGGGTTGTGGTTGCAGTTCCCAAATATTTACTTTCAAACTCATATGCAGGCTCTACCGGTAATTTGTTGCTGCCTATTTTGGTATTTTTATCTGTTCCGGTAATTTCAAAGGTCTCAAGATATGGATCCTCTGAATCTCTTGTATCAATAAACGCCTTGCAGCCCACAACATCTTCGCGACACAGGTGTCCAAAACGTCTCACATTTACCGGGTTCTCGTCGCGATCCTGATACGCTCGGCAGCCAAGCATGGCACGCGGCTCAGGCAAACCTTCCGGAGTACGATCGCATTGAGCGGGGATGGTCCATGAATCCTTTACCGCATACGTTACATCGAGCAAACGTTCAATTCTAATCTCATCAATAAATGTCGGGTTTGGTAAACCTTCCCAATAAATTATGGACTTATCAATATCAGTGGAAGCTGTAAATGGTCCGAATTCATAACGTTGCCAATCAACACCCATTGGGAAATTTGCCACGACTTTTTTATCAACTGTGATGGTCACGATCGGTTGATCCGGTTTGGTTGTCTTTGCCCAGAATGACAAGCTGTAAAGCTGATTTGCTCCTGATGGGAAAACCGTGGCTGTGGCCAGCTTCTGTTCGTTCGGATTTGGATCCGAAATAAGGAGTGACTGATCCCCTACCAAAATAGCTTCATTGGATAAACTGCCTGCGAGGAACGGCGTGCTGGTAGCTCCTTGGAATCTTTCTTCCAACACAACTGCCGTGTTACGACCGGTTGTACCGATGTAAGCGCGACAACCTGCATTTACCGCGTTGCACTGTCTGCTCGCTGCCGTCAAAACATTATAAATACATTGTGAGGTTATTGGATCATAACCACCGCCCGTCTTACCGCAGTCAGCTGCATTGGATTTATCCAAGCGGTATTTTGTACAGGTTGGTGATGAAACCACGGTTTGTGAGAAATATGCATAAAAAGCATTTCCATTTGAATCAAAGAACTGGCGACAATCAGCATCTGCTCCGCTTTGCCACGAAACATCATTACAAGTTTTAGGATCTTTTAAGATGCTGTCAGGTCCCATCTTTTCAATAATCTTCGGTCGCGGTGGATTTGAATTTGCCTGCTTAATCAAACTCCAAGTTCTAAGCTGATATCCGGTTGTTTCCGAACCTTCCCATGTAAAATAGGTTTCAGTATTTTCACCCGGTTTTTCGCAGGCGCGCACGTAATTAAAACTCGCTTTTTCTTCACCACCCAACTCCGAGGCTTCAACATTTGTAAATACTTCGCATCCTACATCTTGTAGAGAACACTGCTGGCCATAAGCGGGTATGAAATGCGCTGTAGAAACATCTTCCGGATCATCTAAGCGCGGATCAATGCTCTTACCCAAATCAAATGTGGATGCCTGCTTGCGATACTCAGCGTATCCAACACAAATCGCCGGACAAAAATCCACAGCTGAAAGTGTTGCCGGAATTTCGGGCGCAAGCGGATTGTTAATATCACGATATCCCTGACAACCGGTATCTTGTTGTGTACACATACGTGCGTAATTCGCGCAGAGTGGATGATCGTCATCCCTGCCCTTACACGCAAATTCGTCCGGCGAAACTTTTAGGTGCGCCTCTTCCAAGCCGCTCGCCAATCCATCTATATATGAAGTAGGAACCTCGCTCTCTTCAAGTTGAATCGCGTCAACCAGAACGTTGGAACCGGTAATCATTATTATGGTTGATAACGTTTCTTTATTGCTGACAAAGCTACAAACCAAGCGTCTCCATCCGGAGCTATCAGGTTCGGCTGCCAAAATTTCATTAAATCCAATACCTGGAATTTTATCATCTCCAATAGTACAACCGGCGCTGCGATAATATTTGCCCGGGTCTGTGGCTATATCGGGTTGCGCAATAGTTTTTAAAAACGGGAGTAGAAGACCAAACTTGCCCTGTTTAACAGAGCTGGCGGAACGAATATAAACGCTAAGTGTATAAGCGCGAACTTCCGAAAGCATAATACGCTCGCTTGCCATACTTTTATCATAAACCGCGAAACTTCTGTCGCCATCAAATTCTGAGCTGCCTTCGTCTACTTCCGGCGCCTCGTATTTATAGTTCGGATCAGAGGCGCTCCACGCAACCAGCTTATCCTTTTGCTCCTCAGGTGAATCCTCAAACGAGCCGTTCTTTACTAGATTCAAAGCTGATTGCCCGGGCAACACTTCTAGCAAACGAGTACAACCTTCACTAGATGCAGAACATGTTTTTACTGTTGCATCAAAATATACACGCGGCCCGTCTTGTAGATCGCCTTCCCATGTAGCGCCTGACTGATCGGACGCATCGCGTTTGGTTGCGTACCACATACAACCCACATTGTCCGCTGAACAGGCTCCGTAATCCAAAGTGTTGCGGAGATAAGACACTCGCTCCCCCGCGCTTGACTGATATGTACGACAACTTGCGAATCTTTCAAGACATTCATCAGCCGTAAAACGCCAAACCGGTGTTTCAGCCAAACAATAACCGTAACCGCTGATGCACTTACCGCGATCATCGCGCTTTAAACATGAAGTCGCGTCAGCACATTCCTGAAGTCGAAGTCCTGTACCACCAAAAACCGTATCACCATGACCTTCAATGCTGCACTGGAATGGCGGCGCTGTTAACACCCAGTTTGGATCAATTAGTTTGCACCATGGATGAGTTGAGTCTGCTTTTCCTTCATCATTACAAACATTAAACCCGCGAATAACTTGTCCAAGGGTTATATACTTTCCATTACTCTTTTTGTTGTATGGAGAATTTGCTGCCAACTCCCAACCTACCGGCAATATTCGAGCGTAACGAAGCTTGGCCAAATTGGATGCGCAATAAGCACGCTGATAACAACTCGGATCTGTGTTGTTTTTTACATCTGATTCCGGAATCAGCTCCCAATCTTTATTCAAGAATGCCGGATTGGATGGCGGTTCGTTGTTTACTGATATATGAGCGGCCAGCCCAACTGTGTAAGCTCCGTTTTCTCCAAACGAACGTAGTGCTGTGGCAAGCGCATCATCCATTGAACAATTAAATAATCCGCGCGGTGTTGGACAGCCCGCGAGTTCAGTCACAAAATCTCGCTGCGCGTTGCTGTACAGATTCGGTGTCAGTAAATCTGAGAAGATAATTCGCGCCCTGGCTGCGTTGACGTTAGTGACTGCATCGGGCTGAGCAAAGTCAATGGAAGATACGCTTACGCTAGAACCTGCAAGGCCTTTAAATAGTTTGTCTAATAAGCCACTGGCCAATGTGTTCAAAAACGTTGAAGCTGTGAGTATCCCCAATTGAGTGAAGCCCATTTTAAACGCATTACCTAACAAGCCCGAATAATTCAGCTCATCCTTCCTCCCGGGCCGTCTTATTGTAGCTTCCTCAAAAACAGCCTTGACGGAATCAGCCGGAGTCAAAATATTTCCACTAATGGCATTCTTAACATGTTTCCAGCCTTGGGTTTCCGTACGTTCCAACAAGGCGGCTTTCTCTGCACGAATTTTTTCATCTAAATACTCATTTTGAAAACTAATACCCACACTTAATTCACTGGAACTCGGATCAAACATGGGCGCAAAAGTATCAAAAGCATCTTTGCTTGTAACAATAGCCGCTTTAGTTTGTTCCCATGCCCGGCCAACCTGCGCAGCCGTACACTTTGACGGTAAAGTTTTGATTTTACCCAAACCACCTAAACTCATCTGAAGCTTAAGCGGATCAATGGGCGTACAAAGATCAAATCCTGCAGGATTAAAAAATTCCGAATTGATGGAACTGATAAATTGATTGCCTGCATCTTCACTTACATCAGCCAAATAGTCACCAAAACCCTGTTCCCAGAAAAAAGGGTACTTTCCAGCATCACCGCTTAAAATTCGCTGTGCGGCGTCATAAGCAATGCGCTGTGTAAAAACCTGAAATACGTTCATCAACGTGGTAATGCCGCCAAGTGCTAAGTTGTCATAAAATCCTTCCACTTTTTTGCTTATCTCTTTATAACTATTGTATGCGATATTCACCACCAGCGGAGTTGGTACGGGAGGTATGGGGAATAGATTTGTTTCAATCGGAACTGTCGCTGCGACCGGTAATGCCAACTGAGTACATAAAAATAAAACCGTTGCCCCTGTTAAAAAGAGCTTGGATAAGGTTCGAAAATGTCTTTTTGGTTTATCCATAGGTTAGTATCCGTTTGGTAATGCTTGCCCTGTTAAATCAGCACCCTGACTATTCAGCTCTTTTTCGGCGTTTAATGCCATTGCTTCATCATACATTTGTAATAGTTCCTGATCGCTGATTTGCGATAGCAAAACCAGATCAACATTACCACTCTCTCGCAATACCTTACGAATCACTTCCGGATCCCTTACCAATGTTGGCTCGAGTAAAGTTGATGTGCTGCCAGTAGCCTCTCTAACATTTCCTTTTTGTTCATTTATCCCCTGCTGAAATGCCGCATAAAGTTCATCACCCTGATCTTGCGGAATGGCAAAATTTATAAAATCAAAAGAAGATGATGCAACGAGCGACAAGTCAATCTGAACCGGCGCGCAGCCAGTGATACTAGCACAGTTAGGATTCTGCCCGGATGCCAACTCAGTGTTATCTGGAGATCCGTCACCGTCTGTATCACGCAAGTAAGGTGACGTGCCATAAATATTTTCTTCGTCAAAATCAGAAATACCATCTCCATCCGTATCGCGTCTCTTTGATTCATCTAACTCACGGCCCTGCGAATCAATGGCACCAACTTTTCTCTGAGCTTCTGCAAACTGAGCTTTTGAAACAGTAAAAGGATTTACAACTCCTGCATAAATTTGTTGCATGGATAAAACCAGAGCGATGCTCCCGCAAACTACAAGAACGCTCGCAGCAATTTTTTGTTCCTTGGCGAGATAATTCCAATGCTCTGACACTCTCTTTTGTGTCGGTCTCTTAGCCATAAATTAGGCCATTCAATTATACCACACTAATAAACAAAAAAGACCCTTTCAGCTGGGGTCTACGACGGTCCAAATCTATCTGTCATCTAGACCGGCGTGAAGAGATCCTTCTAAAAAGATTTCTCCGCTCCGCCCCAAAAGCTTTAGGGACTCCGGTCGAAATGACAAACTGTTTTTCTACGTATTTCCGTTATTATTTCTTCCACTCCACTTTCACCTTTTTTCCCTGATTTTTAATTGGAATCCGTACCTCTAACACGCCATTTTTAAAACTTGCCTTGGCATTATCAGACTCAACTTGATGTGGTAAGACGATTGAGCGGCTGAAAGATCCCCAATAGCATTCGCGATAATACCAATCGTCTTCAGTAATATCTTTCTTTGATTCACGCTTTCCACGAATAGTCAAAAGATCTCCGTGTACGGAAATATCAATATCATCCACTTTCACTCCGGCTACCGGCGAGCGCACCACGAGCTCATTATCATCTCGAAATACATCAACACTAAGCTGACCTTCCTCTGGTTCATGAAACCATTGATTATCTAAATCCGTAGATGACATAATGATAAGAATTCTACTCTTGTTTTTTGCGATTGTCGATCGCGCTACTCTTCTAAGACCGCATCTGTACTCGTCGCACTCTCTGGTTCAGATAGCTCCTCTACTCCGACAAGACACACTGCCTGCCATGGACGATAATGGCTTCTAAAAACTTCTTCATGCTCTGTTCCATCTGCGTAGGTTACGTGATAAGTGAAATGCGCGTCCGCTCCGGCATGTGCCGATTCAGTACATTGTTTTTTCCCCGGCTCAAGATCCAAAGTTTCAATCAATTTTATCGCAGGCGGTGAAACTATATTATAAATTGCTGGTTTGTACGGATCTACTTTGCGGCCATCCTCTGTTCCCCAATATTCAAAATACAACTCATCGCCCAAAGAATAGGCATTGATAAGGATATGGTTCCCAGTGTCATTAATAAACCGCATATCAGGAGCCGGATCATAAATGGTGGCATCCGTACCAGCCGGCTCATAGTAACTAACACGATACGAATGACTGCTTCTCTGAGTTATTTTCAAGCCTGTATTTAATGCTGCTCTAAATACAGTAGTTCCAATTTGACACAGTCCTCCACCGAATTCCGGAACAGTTTTATTGCCTTTTATAACCAGCTCAGGAAACCAGCCGTGTTCACCATCAATTTGTCCCAATGCTTTTAGCAATGAGAAATCTTCTCCCGGAGCAATCAACACACCTGTCAGGATCTGCGCGCCTTTACGAATATTCTTTCTACGATTATTAGGTGAGCCGGAAAAATTAGATGTACCAACTCCGATAATCTCCTTAATTCCCAAGCGCTCCGGATCATCACCTAACAAAGATCCTTCCTGTGTATCAATTTCAATTGGAAACTTGGTTTTCTCCGGCCACTCTTCGCGCACTGCAGCCAAGGTTTTTTCAATATCAAATGTCATGCCTATGGTTCCGGGCACAAATGATTCGATCTTCCCGTCTTTAATTACCAAGCTTCCATTCTTTACCTCGCTCTCAATATCTGGCGCGTACTCCCGTAACGCTTTTGCAAAAAGTTCATCGTCAATATCAAGATAAAACTGTCCGTGTTCTGACTTTACCACTATCCAATCCGATAACATTTTGGGTGTGACGCTGAATTTAACTGTATTGTATTCAAAAGTAAGTTCAGGGCGCTCAAGATAATCCTCAAGATAATTTATAAGCGGCTCCAGGTCCTCACGCATTATAGACGGGGACGCTTTTTCTCCGGTCACTGTTATCAGTTTAAAATCCAAATTTTCCAATTGACCTTTTAGCTCTTCTATCGCAGGCTCGGTTTTTAAAACATCTCCACTCTGTTCGTTCTCAATGTGTACATAAGGAATATTATCGGATGAAAACACCACGGAAAATTTCGCATCTTTTGGCGGACTTATCTTATCTTCAAACGCACGATGCAATGCTTCGTCTATTGCGATTCGGTCAATCTGAATTTCAGCCGGAATGCTCATTGGTCTGATTCGCGCAGCAATCTGGTAGCTCAAATTTTTCATCCAATTACCACTGCGCCCGGTTTGAAATGCTTTTTCCAAACTTTCTTCGATTTGATAACGAATCAGATCACGCGAAGCATCCTGATCAATGGCAGGTAATGTTGGATCGAGCTGAACCTCCTTGCCCTGAAAAACAAAACGCAAGCCTTTTGAAAGATTCTCATCAATAGATTCTTGAATTTCCTTACGCGCCTCGGTTTTAGTCAAGCCGTTTAAACGAACATCTAAAATCTTGACGCCTGGAAAAATGCGATTCTCATATAAACGGGAGTAAGCAGCTTGAGCGCCAAATGCTAAAACAAGTAGAAGCGCGAGTATTCCCACGATAACCGCCCCCCACATGGTTGCCGGATGTTTTACGAGCTTCTTTAACTTATTCTTCATATGATTAGTATAGAGTATATAGTAGGTAAACGGTAGATGTGCGGTTATAAAATTTCCAATTCTCAAGTCTCAACTCTCAAGTCTCAAGCGTTTGAAAATTGAAAATTATTTCGTAAAATTCGTATATTTCGTATCAGATTCGTACTTTCGTAGACCATTGTTAGTACTTTCGTAGACCATTGTTAGTACTTTCGTAGACCGAAAATAAAAAAACAAGGCACTAGACAATCCGCACCCAAGAAACTTTTTTATAGGGATATGCGAGTCCGAAGACCTGCGACACCCTACGAAAAAGCCCCATGCTTGTCGTGGATACGGATTGTTTAAAGCCTTGTATGTACAATGTCAGCCAATCCAGGCTGGAGATGAACTCCGGTACCTCATTGCTGACGTATATTTATACCATGTATTCCAATTTTTGTCAAGCTCTTGACAATATCTCTCAAGAGATCAAAAAACGGACTTTTTTAGGCCGTTTTAAAGGGCTATTTATAATTATAGGGCTTTTAATGCTTCATGTCAATTCCATGTCAAGCCCCGGTCTATACAAATTAATTAGCAATTAACTCACCTCTTCCAGCTTCACAGACAACAACTTCGAAACACCTTCATCCCCCATTGTAACCCCATACAACACATGTGCTTGATTCATGGTAGCACGATTATGTGTAACAACTACGAACTGAGTACGATCTGCCAGGCCGTCTACAATATCCGCAAACTTTCTGGAATTCGACTCATCTAAAGCCGCATCTACTTCATCTAACACAACAAACGGGGATGGATTTGTGGCCATAATCGCACAAATCAACGCTATTGAAATAAGCGCCCGTTCACCGCCTGAGAGAAGAGTGACGGATTTAAGACGCTTGCCGGGCGGTGTAGCCAAAATATCAATACCAACTGCGCGCCCATCCAAGTCTTGTTCTATTTCATTGCCATCTTCATCTACCTCCAGCTCCGGGGCGATCTCTAAAAGCTTAGCCTCTCCGCCTCCAAATAATTTCTTAAAATAATTATTAAACTCTCGATCAAGTAATTGAAAAGATGTTTCAGCACGATCCTTAATCGTCTTATCCAGTTCGGCAATAACAGTCTCTAAAGATGTCATGGCTTGTTTCAAGTCTTCAGTCTGCACGGCCAACTCTTCAAAACGCTGCTTAGTCTCCTCATATTCTTTAAGTGTCTCTGGATCGATCCCTCCAATCCATTCAAGCTGTGAGCGGAGCTTCGTAAGACGTGGCGCTAATGATTCAGGATCAGCTTCCAGCTTCTTTTCAGAAAACTCATTTGCCAAAGAATCCAAATTATCTTCCAGGGCCAATGCATTAATTCGCAAATCTTGCAGAAAGCCATCACGACGAGTTTCAATACGAGCCAATTCAACTTCTGCATGATTGGCTTCACTCTCAGTTCTTGATGCGTCCTTACGCACGTCAGTTAGCTTATGTTGCAATTCAAAAATATGCGCTCTCTTCACTTCCTCATTTTTATTCCATTCGTCCAGTCGCTCCTCAGTCTCCTTGCGCCTAGTATCAATTTCAGAGAGCTGTTCGGACAATTTGTTTAAATCTTTTTCCAAAGCAGGATCAATCTCTTTTTCCGCGTCTTCCTCCGGAGCCGGGCGCTGCAACTGAGACAAAAACGCTTCATTTGATTCTCTTAATTCCTCAATTGATTTTTTAAGCTTATCGATCTCAGGC
>JAHIUG010000037.1 GCA_018817245.1 Patescibacteria group bacterium
TCCGCGTTGGTCGAGATGACAGGTGCGAAAGATCTCTCCGCGTTGGTCGAGATGACAGGGGGTGCATTACATTGTTAAATTTGCGAGCGCAATTGACTTAAGAGTGTACTTTTCAAGGTTTGAAACTTGGCGCTCGTTCAGGATTTCACACGGCACCCCCCAGTGAATTGAAATTTTATCTCCTATCTTTACCTCATCCATAACTGAACTACTCTCCAGACTTCGAACAATTTTTGTATTCAAAGCAGATCCCAAGAACAACTTATGTGCTCTTTGAACCAATGGTCGTCTCAAAACGGTCAGAACCGGCCCGTCAAGCCCCACCACCTCTCCCCAACTAACCCGGCAATTATCCATACTCTCAAGCGTGTGCATTTCATCTATGTTTCCAGTTTTGCGCCAAACATTAAAAACGTGAAAGCAGTGACTCATTTGCGCTCCTTGAGAAATCTTATTTTCAAGATAACTTACTGTGTTTGAGTTTAGGCGCTTCTTAATCTGTAGGTTTCCCACCAAGTGCCCATAAAATATCTTTGCTGATATATCATCCAAAAGCTCATTTCCAAGCCAATACGCTTCAATGACACGCGTATCAAAAGGATCCCTAATATTATTAGCGCTTGCAATCTCGTGTAAGTATGGATACAGCGTTTGAAACTCTCTGAGAATGTCTACAAGCCCCTGATCTGTCTCACCAGCTTCCATATACCCTAAAACCTCCCTATTCATGTCAGGACCGCATAAATGAAGCCGATTTGGTCCAAAAGCGTAACGAGTACATCGCGCTACTCCATCCATATTGTTTTAAAGCAATTTTTTAAGTTCAAATGATGGATCAGCGAGTTCCTCCATCTTATCTGAAATATCTATTTGTTTCTCAATAAGCTTTGTAATAACTTGTACATCTGGTACACGATTGATTGTAGTTGCTCCAACAATGCGTCCGTTTTTCACAAAAAACTGCACACTTATTTTCTTTTCCGCATCAACACGAACTACGCGCTCACGATCATCAGCCTGACTAGCATCCCCAACAAAAGCAACAGCTATATCAAAACCGCGAGTTGTATAAAAAGTAACATTTTTATACGCCTGTTTTTGTCCAACCATATTTAAACCAGCTGTTCTACCTTGCTCCTGAGCATTGATCCAAGTGCCAAGAATTATAACATCATCAATTATAGTATCTTTAAATTCACAAGAATCACCTGCTGCCCATACATCAGACGCGCTTGCTTCAAGATACTCATTTGTTAAAATCCCGCGCTTCACATCCAATGCTTTTTTTAGCCAATCATGAGGACAAGAAACTCCAACTCCAAAAACTACCATGTCGCACTTAAGCTCTGTACCATCTTTCAAAACAACTTTTTTTCCTTTATCACCATCCAGAATCTCTTTTATCTCCTGACCACCGTAGATTTTAACACCGCCTTTTTCCAAAACTCCTTCCACTATTTTACTAGAAGCTTTATCTAAAGCAGGTTCCCAACAATTCTCAGTATTAAAAACCATGGAAACATCTATGTCTTTTTGTCGCAGCAGATCTGCCATTTCAAACCCAATAAAGCTGCCGCCAACAACAACTGCCTTTTTTGCGCTTTTAGAAGCTTCCATAATATCTTTAGCATCTTCCAAAATACGCACATGAAAAATTCCCTTTTTTTCTACACCAGGAACTGGAAGTCTTCGCGCACATGCACCAATTGCAAGAAGTAACTTTTCGTACTTTATCTCTTCTTCATCATCCAACCGTACGATTTTTTCTTTTGTATCAAGACTAACAGCTTTTTTGCCGCTTAAAAATTCAATGTTGTTTTCTTTATACCAACCCTCTTCTTTCAACCAAATCTGTTCAAACGGAACTTTTTCCAAAAACACACTTGGCTTTGAGATCATAATACGCGAATACAAACGATGCAGCTCATCACTCACGATGGCAACAGATCCGTCAGCGTCATTCTTGCGAATTGTGTCTGCAGCTGTTGTGCCGGCTATGCCTCCGCCGATTATGAGATATTTAATCTCTTTCATACTTACGGATAAATCTGATTTCCTTCTTTATCAAAAAGTAGAATGGCTTTTGTCGGGCATGACTCAGCCGATGTTTTTAAAGTTTCGTCATCAGCTGCATTTGCATCTGTAACAACAGCTTTGCTTTCGCCGTCCAGTTCGTATGTTTCTGGAGTTACTACAATGCAGGATGAAGCAGCAATGCAAAAATCGCGATCAACCACGATTTTACCGATTTTAGAGTCTTCACGATCACGAAGATATTCTTTTTTGTCTGACATATTTTTCGAATGTCGAAGTTCGAATGTCGAAGTTCGAATTTCATACTATGTACGATATTCAAAATACGATATTCGATATTCGATCTAATAAATAAAGAATTATGAGCGCCATTAGCTTACAATACGCGTCTCTGAAGGTCTAGCTTTCCTTATTATCTTTTTTAAGGCTGTAAAATATCCTCTGTACGACCATTGATTGAAATTATGACTTTAACCACGGACGAAAATTGCATCAGAGTTTGTTCAATCTGAGATCTAATAGCTGTAACGCGGCATGATCCTCCCACGCCCCTTTCAAGCGCAGCGTCGAATTCAACTTTAGCTGTGCCGTTTTCAATTACCAAACTTTTGATTTTCACACCGGAATTTATATTTGTGAGATAACCGTCACGCTTTTCGGATTCACTGGGCCCTTTCAATAATTCTTCGAGCGCAGCTCTTGCCACGGCCTGGGTTTTTGGAATTTCACGTTCAATCGCGTAAATATTATTACATTCAATCGCTCCCGGATCTTTAACGGTATTACTGAAATACACCTGCACTTTCATTATTTCTGCCTGCATATCAAACCTCACCGGCACGTCAAAATGATTATCATATTTGGACAAACCACTTGGATTATCTTTCATCACGCGTACAAAGCCGGTCGCGGTCTTAGGTTTTTCAAATGAAATCTCAGCTTCAAAAGAAACAAAATCCTCAGTCATCCATTCTCCGAGCGCTGTTGCTGGACTTATGCCAAGTAAATTTTTATCAGCATCCAAAACTGAGACTGGTAGGTCTCCTTCAAAAAACCATGTGCCAAAAGCTCGTCCGCGCACAGAAATTGGACTTTCAACAACTTCTCCCGGCAAAGGCTGAGTCACATGAACTTCAAAATCCTCCAAAATAGGCGCTTCTTTCTTATACAAAGCTCCTGCATACAAAAATACACCAAGAGCGATGGCAATAAACAAAATAAAGAATATTTTCCTCATAAACATATCATAGACTTCGAGCATTAAAATTTCAATCAAAAAGCCCCATGTGGAACGAAGCCTTTTATCTAATATCTTATTTCCTACCCTTTAAAATCTTCTTCAGACAGATTTGCCTGTCTCAGAATTGATCGGAATGTGCCGTAAGGAATTTCTTTTACCATGCACGGGAATTATCACCATCCGCCCGGGATCGCCTCTTCTTTTATACTTTTCATGACTACCTTTTTGTGAAACAAAAAAGAAGCCTTTAGCTTTTAGTACTTTTTTAACATGTCTCAGTAAATAAGGTTTAGGCATTCTAGAACTTAAGAGATACCACGCTTGGCTGTTCTACTCTCACATATTTTGGCTTTTTTACATCCTCAAAATATAATTCAACCGCATCATGCAAATTCTCAAGAGCTTGTATTTTAGTCTTTCCGAAGCTTGAAACATCCACATTCAAACATTGAGAAACGTAATATTTTCCCTCTTTCCACACAGCTGCTTTAAAATCATTTTTTCTCATACAAATTCAGTATATCCGAACAAGACAATAAATCAAACTTCGGTGCTGTGACCTTTACAGCTCAATTTCCGAAGCAATGCTTTTCATGGCATCTATTGCTATTTGAAAAAATTCGCTCCTTTCAAGGCCCGCCTTTTCAATATCATCGATGAATTCTCTGTTGATTTTCGCAGCAAAAGATTTGTTTTTAAATTTCTTGTTTAATGATTTCACGCTCACTTGTGCAATATCTTTATCCGGTCTCATTAAAACATAAGTTACAATCAATCCTGTTATATTTTCCGCAGCTGCCAAACAATAATCTAATTTTGATTTTCTTTTTACACCAGAAGAACCTAGATTTTCAGCATGTGCTTTTATAGCCTGAAACATTTCCGGAATTTCGTATCCCTGTTCCTCCAAGATTTCGCATGTACGCTCTCCGTGCTTTTCAATGTTGTCCTTTGTTTCTTCCATATCCAAATCATGCAACAAGCCCGTTAATCCCCAAAGTTCTTCATCTTCTCCAAAATGCTTTGCAAGCGCGCGCATTATCACCTCAGTTTCTCTGGAGTGCGCCAAAAAATATGGCTGGTGCAAATGTTTTGCTACTAACTCCCTAGCTTCATTTTCTATGATGGTGGTTTTCATATACCCAACATCTTAATTCAAAATCCCCATCAGGTCGAATGAAGATTAATAGATCAAAAAATTATTAACGCAACATCTCTTTTCATATATCTTTTATCTTCTTGGAATCAACAATCTAGTGCAATTGGGTGGTAACATCACTCAGTATGCAAAACACGCCATATAACAGGCTCTCAAATCATGAACGAGAAGAGATTAGTAGAGGTCTCGCTCAAAA
>JAHIUG010000038.1 GCA_018817245.1 Patescibacteria group bacterium
GAAAGCACTTGCTTTTGTGCTCTTGTGCTTTAATGCTCTTGTGATTTCTATCTTGTATTTTGAAGCGCGCGATAAATTTTGATCTGAAGGCCTATAAGCAGGGGAATGAACGCGGCTTGGACAGCATAGCCGATTAGCGAGATGCCACCTAATGCTGCGGGATCGCCGGCTTCAATAGTGGCCAGGCCAACGATTTGAACAAGAATCCACACCAGGGCTTGATTGATAAGCGCGACTAAAATTCCAAATACAATTCCTCCGGCGATTAATCTCCAAATAGTAGCCCACCAGCGTCCTTTGACTAAAGCGCGGGAAGCTCCGAGAGCTTGTGTTCCGCGAGTTCCTTTTTCAATAAGAATGAGCTGTGTGAAATACAGGGATACTGCCAAATAAATACCAGGGATGATGAAAAGAATTGTTCCTCCCAAAATGGCCAGACCGGTAATAAACGATACCCAGAGCATTGGCCAAAATAGTGCCCATGCTTTTGCCGACTCTTTATCAACAGGCAATGGTTTTTTGCCGGCTTCCAAGTTGAACATGGTCAGAATTATTCTGACGCTTACCCAGACTGATAATATACCTACAGCGATTAACGCGAGGAAGTGTACTATGGAAAATAATCCGTTAAATTTCGTTAAGACTGATGTGACAAAGGTGACTAATCCCAAATAGAAAAGTAGGATTGAGGTTTTGATACTTGTTTTCCAAGTAGAGATGAAGAGAGTCCAGGTGTCTTTGATAATATCCCAGGCACCGGGCATTTGTTTAAAAGGATTTGGCATAGGATTAGATTATATCATGATTATGTAATATACAGTTGCAAATCTTGCCAAAGTTTTTCATGCACCTCTTCAATGGACATCAATCTGTCGCCATCCATACAAGAAAGCAGTTGCCAGTTCTCGGTTTTGTCTAAATCAATCAAAGACAGATAAGTGCGCTCAGCCTCACGAAGATATTCACGATCTTCTTCCAGAATGTCACGAACTTTGCCATTTAAATATGCGCGCTCATCCTTTTTCGCCACAAGCTCGAATCCAATGTCGGACGGAACATGCAAAAGAATAGTAACATCCGGTTTGGGAATTCCGAGCAAATCGTATTCCAGATGATTAAGCCAACCCAAAAAGAGTCTGCGCTCTTCAGGATCTGCTATCTTAGCTGTTTGATGTCCTTTGTTCGCAGACACGTAACGATTTGAAACCACAATATCTCCGCGTCCAAGCGCTTGCCTAATTTCAGGAGCCGCATCATATCTATCAAGCGCATAGAACATTGAGCCGCGAAACGGGCCAACCTCGTCCGCGCTTCCGTATTCTCCACGCAAATATTTTTCAACAAAATATGCGGATGGTTTGCCATAGCGGGGAAAGTCCACCATGGTCACGCCGCGTCCCTCAGCTTTAAGACGCGCGACCAGTCGTTCAGTTTGGGTTCCTTTGCCAGAACCATCAGTACCATCGATTACAATAAATGACATATGGGTTCTATTTTGCGACAAGAGCGCATTTTGAGCAAATTTAATTTAAAATCAAAAACTCTTGCTCTTGATTAGATTTTTGTACAAATTCTGTATTGGGTATGTCAAACTTGCGCCAACGAAAAAATAAACAATGTTTTTATCCGATGAGCATTGGGTTATCAAACCAGGCATCTGCCGATTGTTTAAACGTTTCTTCATCGAATTTTCCTTCTTGGTCGGTGTGCTGACCAGGATTCGGATGACGTGGCATATCGCGTCCTGGAGCGATCGTGAACATAGACAATTTCTCGTTTGAATCAGGACCCATCATCATAAAAAGTTTTGTAGTTGGAAGTTTTGGGCTATTTACTACTGGTACAACAACTGTGTCGCGTACAAATTGAAATTGGATCTTGTTTTCAGGATGAGCAGCTCGGTAAGATTCGATATATGCTTCCTTCTCATCCATTGAACCTGATTTATTTAGTTCAAAAACATGATCCTTCTCCATACGAGCCGATGCAATGTCTTGCGGCGTTAAGACGCCTGCCTCCATAAGCTCATCCATAGAGGCGATGCCTTCTAGGCCCATATGTTTCCCCATCTCCATGTCGAAAGTTGAAATTCCTTTTCTATCCATTACATCTTCTGGAAGATGCTTGGAAATGTCTTGCATCAGCTCAGTCAAGGAAGCTTGTTCAAATTTGCTGCCAGGTTCTTTCGCATGAATATGAAGATCATCGATGTGACCAGCTGTAGCGATTGAAACGATAATGGATTGATCTTTTGAGTCTTTGAATGTGTAGACAGCACGATTTGCATCAACGCCCTCGACTACTGTGCCGTCACCATTTGTGACCTTTACTTCCATGGCAGGTTTCCATGGTTTGGAATCATCAATTTTTGTTACTTCTACAGATTGGAAGCCTTCAAAAGTCGGATCAACATCCAAAGTAAAGTTTGGTCTCTCTGTTGATTCGATGTGAGTCTCTGGTATTGTGGGCGTCTCGGATACTGGATTTTCATTTGTCATATTAAATGATTATTAATTGAATTATCTCTGAAGTTTAAATCAAAGATAATTTAAAAGCAATCAGATGTGTTAATGGCATTTTGACTGCCGTTATTTTATTTCTGCTTGGAAGGCAAGGCATGAACCGTTTAATCATTGAATACAAAACCCAAGCTAGTCAAAATTATGTTTATTTTATGTTTCCCCTTTCAGCTTTCCAAGAGTCGGACCACTTGTTATCATAATATTTATATGTCTGAAGGAAAAAATTTGTATAGTGGCGATGTTCAAGATTTCTATGGAAAACGAAGATTCGACAGACCGCCTGCCAATCTTAAAAAAGTCCCAAATAAGAAAGAAACCCTGCCCGATTTGGAAGTGCACCAGGGTTATTCCAGAGAGGAGTTTGCGGTTAATGTAGAAGCCATTCATTCAGTTGAAGCGCGCGAGGCGTTTGAAAAGGTATGTCGCATTTGTGAAGCCATTAAAGAAGCCGGGGGCCGAGCGCTGCTGGTGGGAGGGGCAGTTCGCGATGAAGTGCTGGGGATTGCTTCAAAAGATTTTGATGTTGAAGTTTATGGGTTAGAGCCGGAAGAAGTTGAAAAAATTACGAAAAAGTTCGGAAAAATTAAGGATGTGGGTAAAGCTTTCGGCATATTGAAGCTTACCGACGAAAGTGGTTTTGAAATAGATATTTCGTTACCCAGGACAGATTCAAAAATCGGTAAAGGACATCGCGGATTTGAAGTAAAGGTAGATCCAAAAATGTCGATCGCAGAAGCGGCAAAGCGTCGTGATTTTACTTTTAATGCCCTATCCAAAGATCCTTTAACTGGCGAAATTTTTGATCCTTTCAACGGTATTGAGGATTTAAGAACTCGTAAGCTTCGTGTCACAGATCCTGAGCTTTTTAAGGACGATCCATTGCGTCTGCTCCGTGGAGCTCAATTTGTAGGTAGATTCGGTTTGTCCGCTGAACCGGACACCCTGAAGTTAATGCAAGCTATGGCACCGGAACTACAAGAGATTTCTCCTGATCGCATACGCGATGAATGGGAAAAACTACTACTTCGTTCGGTACGCCCGTCCATGGGCTTAACTTTATTGAATAATATTGGGGTTATTGATGAACATTATCCGGAACTGGCTGCACTGCGCGGAAGCGAACAAGAAATTGAATGGCATCCGGAGGGAGATGTATGGATTCATACGCTTATGGTTGTGGACGCAGGCCGAGATATTATCACCAGAAAGGATTTAAGCGGTGATACTGCGCGGGTTTTGATGCTTGCTGCGCTTTGTCACGATTTAGGCAAACCGTACACAGCTGAAGTTAAGGAGGGTAGGATCAAATCTCACGGACATGATGTAAAAGGAGAGGCACCCACCCGGAGTTTTTTAAAGCGCATCGGCACGAGAATAAAAGATACTGATAAGGTTGCCGCGCTTGTGAGGGAGCATATTTGGCCTACCGCGATTTATCTAAATCAAAAACATGATCCGGGAAAAAGAAACAAGTTAACAATTGGAGCGTTTCATCGTTTGGCAAAGCGTTTGGATCCGGCAACTCTAGAAGAGCTGACTTATTTGGCAGAAGCGGATTGTCTTGGTGTGGGACCATTTTTGGATCCTAACAACCCGGATCAGCTGCTCATGAAAACCGTTGATGCTTATGGATTGGAAGCTGGTAGATGGGTAAGAGAAATGGCCAGTAAGCTTGAGGTTTACCAAGAAAAACCCAAACGATACGTCAGTGGCCGAGAATTAATCTCATTGGGCTTTGTTCCAAGCAATAAGGAAGGAGAGAAGTTTGGCGCCATTATCGATTTAGCAGATGATTGTCGTGACCTGGCGGGTATGGAAAAAGAAGAGTTGATTAGGCTTTTATTGGATAGCAAAGGCAGCGTGAAAGTTGCAGTTCAAAAGATGCAAGAAATTTTAATAAATGCAAAATAATTCTTCATTAAATTTATATGGCAGAATTTAAACCTCATAATGATCGTGGCCTCGCGAAACAATGCGAGAAGTTAAGTAAGAAACAAGTCACCCAGCAGCTCGACGTTTTTGCAAAAGAGCATGGGATTAAGTCGCTCAGGGATCGTTTGCGAATTGGGCTGAATGAAGTCGGGGTTCTGGCGGTAGAGCAAACGAATTCTCAGGTTATTGAGCTCTGTAAAAAGTTGGCTAATAATAAAGAAGAGGCCGAGATGATTTATCAGAATCTTGTCGACATGTGTGTGGATATTCAGCAACATGGCCCATGGGAATATGCCACGGAATTCAAAACGGCCACGTCGCCTGAAATCAAAGCATGGTTTATGCTTCAGGCATCTGAATCCATGGGTTATGAAAAGGAGATGGATCTTACGGATCGCGAGTTTCTCGAGGATGTTGGTCGGATCACGTCGCATCTCACGAGGGCAAATAAACATCCAGAGTCGTTTTTTGAGGAAGCACTAGAACACGTGATCGGACAGGCGGAATCAAAGATACGATTTGATAAAAAAGATAAAGATGAACTGATCCCAATTGGCGACGGGCTTGGGACGTTCCTACCCATGGCTATCAAGGGATATGAAGTAGGCGTATCGCAGGATGCAGAGGGCTGGGTATATGTGGGTGCGCGTGGACGTATCAGCGATGGACTGATTGAATCATGTGGTCTAACAAAAAAGGTGACAGAGGATCCGCGGGATCCTACAAGAAAAGTCACACTTTTTACCAATAAGATGGGCCAGGATGTAGTGAAAAAGGTACATCGAGGATTCTTGGTTATACTCTCAAAGAGTTTTGACCTCGCTGGGAAAATCGCACAGGCGGTACGCGATGAGAATACTGCAGTCAATGTTACTGAGGAAGCTGTGACCCACACACGCGTGATTCAGACGAGTGAGGGAAATCGAGATGAGGTAGATCCGGAGGAAGAACGCAAACAATGGGAACGAAAGCAGTTTCTTCGTATACCGAATCATGTGTCGATCCATGAGGGAACACCTGGGACAAATGCCATGTCGCGACCGCGCGAGGAGTTTTATGAACGAATGTTGTATATCCGTGCGATGTACGTATATTTAGATTCCATTATTAAATTCAATAAAGAATTAAAAAAGTCTGGGGTGAAGCGTGATATAACCGAATACGAACGGCAGGTCGTTTCAGAGAGGACCTGGAATAAGATGGAACAAAAGGTTGATGAGCTGCGGTACGTGAATGAACTTATCGCAGAGCATCCGGATATGATGCCGACAAATGTTCGTTCAGTCGTGGATATGGCCGGCGGCGCAGGTGACCTGGGACTTGCTATAGGATCAGACCTCTTGGCTCAAGGTCGAGAAATAGAAAACATTGAGATTGTGGATCCGCAGCCAGGAGTTGCTGATTTCATGCACAACATTATCGACTACCTCCCATTCCGCGAGGATCTCGAGAAGGTAGCGCATCACAACGGCGGATATCTGCAGGACGCGCACATCCGGCCTGATGCGGCAGTAGTGGCCAAGCACGCCTGTGGAACCCTGACAGACGATACAATAAAACTATGGTCAGAATCCGAAAGCCCAGTACTCATTGCTATGACCTGCTGCCAAGATAAAGCCAAAGATCATCCAGCACTGTACGGGTTCACACAAAAACGTTGGCACAATCTTTGTGTGATGTCATCGTTGACGAATACCGAAATACCAGAAGACCCTGGTACCGCTCGGGATATTGCTATAAAAAAACTCCAGATGGGAAAGGAGGCTATGTACGAGCTTGATATGGCGCGTGTGGAATACTTACGGCGGCACGGATTCAAGGCCGAGCTCTATACGACGGACAAATTCCCGAAGGGGGACGTGGTAATGGCGCGCCGTCTACCAAAAGGATTTATGGATAAGCTCGAGGAGTTTGAGATATTGGAGAAAGAGTCGCCAAAGGAATTTGACGCGAAGATAATGCGCTTGGATAGGCTGGCTCGTGGTAAGGGTAAAAAGGCGGAACGTTCAGTGTTCGGCGCAGAATGGGTGGACGATGATTTTGCTGAGCTCGTTCGTAGACTGAGTCCAGCGGAACAGGCTCATCAACAGGAAATGAAAGAACGCCAAGCACGTGCGATCGCGGATGAATACCGCGCGATAAAGGCTGAGGACCGCAAGAAGAAGATCGAAGCTGAGGAAAAGGCGCGAAAGAAAGAAATACGCGAGAAGAAGGAGATATTGATGAGCGAGGTGTTCCATGATGTCGGTGGTAAGCCAAACACATATCTTGATTACTGGAGCACACAGACGAAGAAAAAGATTCCAAAAAAAGATTATGGCAATATTATGCGCATGATCAACGAAGTTATTATGGAAGATTTTGATGCGGATCCGAAGGCTACGCGCGCTAAGATAGACAGGTTAATGGAAATAAATGGATATAAAAAAGACTAAATTAGATTATTTTCGTTCGTAAGTTACGAATGAAAATACGAGAAGATTTTAATCGATGGGTTGGTTTTAAAATTAGAAATCAGAGCTTTTTTATTGGTATAGCTTAGCTTGCAGAGTAAAGAGCTCGGCGTATTTCCCTTTTTTAAACATCAATTCTTCATGTGTGCCATCTTCAATTATTTGACCATTATCGATCACCATTATCTTCTCTGCTCGTCGCAAGGTTGAAAAGCGATGTGAGACAAAAATGAGCGCCTCAGATTGTAGAGCGTCAGGTAATCTTTCAAAGAAGCGTTCTTCTTTTTCCGCATCTACTGACGAAGTGGGCTCGTCAAAAATATACAGACGCGCGTCTCTGTAGAGCGATCTGGCGATTGCGACAATTTGTCTCTGCCCACCGGAAAGTTCAATCGCTTCGTCCTCAGGCATGGCATACATCTTGCCAGCATGTGTTTCAAGTCCGGCGGAGAACTCTTTTATCATTTTATCCATTCCACTGGTCGCAAGCGCCATCCTAAAACGCTTCTTATCATCAGCGCCGGTGAATTGGCCGTAGATTACTTGATTGCGCAGCGTGTCATCATAAACCTGAGTGCTTTGTTGCATAACCGACAGCGCCTCTCGCCAAGCGGTGGGTTTTATATCTTTGAGGTCAAGACCGTTGATCGTGATTTTGCCTTTAGTCGGCTCGTAGATCTTCATCAGTAATTTGATGAGCGTGCTTTTACCGGCGCCATTCAGACCAACTATGCCAATATGGTCTCCCTCTTTGAATTCAAAGGTGACACCACGCAGTACATCAACTCGCGTGCCAGGATAACGAAACCAAACATCCTCAAATCTTATCAAAAGAGGATCTTGAGGCAATTTAGCTCCCACATTTTTTTCATGGGGTACCTCAAAGAATCGTTTAAAAATAGTCAGGAAAGAGCCATCACGAAAAATCATTCGGATGTTGTATGAGAGACGCTCGGTCGTGCTCCAGATTTGGCTATAACTGGCTATAAAGACAACGGCGCTACTGAGCAAAGTCGGATCTCTTAGAGTGAAAATCAGGCCAACCGCCAGACCAAAGGCTTTTAAAATATTAGTAACTGCATAAATACGGGTAGAAATTACCGTTTCTTTGTGACGTAATTGCAACAGTCTTGAAGTGAATTTATTCCATAGAGCCAAGAAAGGACGCTGCAATCCCCAGCCTTTAGCCTCTAGGAGAGAAATCGGTCGCATGATAATTTCCTCGTGATAATAAGCCCTTCGTCCCTCGCGATTTTCTTGAGTGAAAACAGACCAGCTGAATTTAGCTTCTTTTTTTGTTAGGAAATAACTAACTACGAATGAAGCAAGAATGACCAAAGAGGCAATTGGCGGCAGGTAGATCAAAACCGTCATTAAACCTAAAAATGTAAAGATAAGCACAAAGGTGTTCATGAGCCATTGATTCATGTTTATCATGATCCAGCTCTTACGGTTGAAGGCGTCTTCAAGCATGCGAAAACCGGGGTCCTCAAGAACCCAAAAGGGCAACATGGTCATGTGTTTTAAGGCTCTGCCTTTGAATGCGACTTCAAAGTTATGTCGTAAGTAATTCATGAAACGCTCTTCCAAAAAGACTGATAGACCAATAAGCAGAGTGCTTAAGATCAGCATTGTTGCCCAAAAAAAGATATCTTCCATTCGTGAGGCTAGAGCAGCGTCAGCTAGTTTCTTAATGGCGATAACGCCTAAAGCAGCAAAGGGCGCATTTAGTACACTGGCCAAAATTTTAATAATGAAACTCCGTTTATCAGATTCATAAATCATCCGTAGGGTAAACGGCAGGGCTCGCAGGATTTCTTTTGGAGATGGTTTTTCTTTAGGCGGTGTGAAAGTAATTTGTTCCATGTTTGATGCATTATCTCACAAAAAAAACCGTCCTGATAGGCGGTTTGTTAACTAAATTATTGATGATGACTTGGGATTATGACTGGCGTTCGTAAGTTATAAATGAAAAGTCGGGATTGTTTTCTCGGTTTGTTTCTTTCCAGATTGCGGGATCAATTTCTGGAAAATACGCTTCGCATTTATCCACTTCACGGTCCACATGCGTGACATAAAGCTTGTCAGCGCTTTCAAAAGCTTGCTTATATATCTGTGCGCCGCCAATTATCATTACATCATCAGAACTGTAATTTGTTAGCGCGTCGTCAATTGAATTGAAAACTTCAACGCTTTCAGGCGCTTCATAATTTTCCTGACGAGTTATGATCACGTTCTTACGATTTGGGAGCGGTCGAAATTTATCCGGAATTGATTCCCAGGTTTTTCTTCCCATTACCACAACTTTGCCAATGGTGAGTTCTTTAAAATGCTTCATGTCTTCTGGAATATGCCACGGAAGTTTTCCGTCTTTACCAATGCAGTTATTTTTTGAGATAGCAACAATAATTGAGATCATACAAGTGGTGTTATGCCAAGATCTTTGCAGATCTTTTTACAGAGATAATTATCAATTTCATTATGCCTTGGAATTGAAGAGACTCGGTTTATTTCCGGATTATAAAAGATGCTGTGATTTGTACCCTCTCGGATAAATACACAGCCCTGTTTTTGAATGTGCTTAATCAAATCTCGACGCTTCATGCGTTTTGAAATTGAATACGTTCGCGAATAGTTCGTCCGTGTGGTCTATCTTTTTCTATCAGGGCTTTGTTTACTTCCAAAACCAGAGCCAGAGCTTCTTTTAAGTTTTCTTTGGCTTCCTTAAGTGTTTTTCCTTGAGTGTTTACACCTGGGATTTCTTCAACCCAACCCAAATACCATTTTCCATGTTTTTGATAAACAGCGTTAAATTGCATATGTTTTGAATTATACTGTATTAGACGGCAATTTCAAATTGAATCCTTGGATGACTTTGGTAATCAAATAGTTGTGTGTGATTGTGTTCCCAATCGAATATGGAATTAAACGGTTCTGTTTGGATTTGTGGCAATCTATATTGATTAGGATCGCGCGCTAACTGTTCCTTTACTCCATCTAAATGGTTCACGTAAATGTGCGTATCTGCCAAAAAGCCGATAAGTCGCCCTTCTCGAAAGCCACTTTCTTTAGCAAGCAAATGAAGGAGGAGCGCGTAACTCGCGATGTTAAACGGAAGCCCTAGTACTGTGTCTACTGAGCGCTGGTTCCACAAAAGGTTCAGCTTGCCATTGATAACTGTCACCTGAAAAGCGTAATGACATGGCGGCAATCCCATTTGATCAAGCATGCATGGATTCCACGCGGAAACGATCATACGTCGATCATGAGGATCGCTCTTCAGCTTTTCTATAACTCGCTTTAGTTGATCAACTCCTTGTCCGGTGTAGTCAGCATCATGATGAGAGTAAGGTGCATTAAAATGTCTCCATTGAAAGCCGTAGATTGCTCCTAGATCACGCTCCTCAGACATCCTTCTTTTTGATTCTTCATCATGCCCGTAAGGTGCTTTCTGCGGATGTGCCCATTCGTCCCAGATGTGATTATTTCTTTCTTTTAACCACTGTTTGTCTGTAATCCCTTTTATAAAAAATTCAAGTTCGGTTTTAATAAGTTTGAATGGTACTTTTTTTGTAGTCAGCATTGGGAATCCTTTTGACATGTCATGCTCAAACATGACGCCTGCTACTGCAATAGTATCAACTCCAGTTCTGTTTTCTTTGCGCTCGCCATTTTCCAAAATGTGACGAACTATATCTAAATATGTTTTCATAGATTTAATCTGTCATCTCGACCGTAGTCACGAAAGCTTTCGAGATGGAGCGGAGAGATCTTTCAGAAAGATTTCTCCGCTTCACTGCGTTGCGTTCCGGTCGAAATGACAGTAATAATTTGCATTGTAAAGGATTTATCCAGTACTTCCAAACCCACCGCGGGATGGGCCGTCTGCCGCTCCTTCTTCGAACTCGATTTTGGGACGGGGATAGATGATGGCTTGTGCAATTCTAGTGCCAGACGAAATAGTTACTGGTTTATCTCCGGGGTTGTAGAACATAACCATTAGTTCGTCTGTTGGGCCGCAATAGTCTGAATCAATAACCGCAACACCGTTTGATAAGAAGATGCCGAACTTCTGAAAAGTACTTGAGCGGGGGAATACGTGCATCACATGTCCTTCCGGAATGCACATTACGAGTCCTGTTGGGACAATGCCTTGGCTGAGTGGTTCTATAGTTATTGTTTCTGCAGCAGCGAGATCAAAAGCTCCGGAATTGGGAGTCCCATAAGTAGGGATGACTGCATTTGGACGAATTTTTGTTATGTGGATTTTCATAGTTTACGAATTGACGAATCACGTCACGAATATTACGAATAATTGACGAATCATTTATTTGTCATTTCGACCGGAGCCCATGTTTTCTTGGGGCGGAGCGGAGAAACCTTTTCGAAAGATCTCTCCGTTACGCTTCGCCCCGAAAGCTTTCGGGGCTACGCTCCAGTCGAGATGACAGATATGTTACGTGCTATGTGCTATGTGCTATGTGCTATGTGCTATGTGCTATGTGTTATGTGATATGAACCATTTAGCAAGACGAGGGCCTGATTGTTCTGAATAATGCGATCCCAGATCAGTGCCGTAGATTTTCTCTGGTGTTGCTAATAAACGTTCATAAACCATGAGGCAGATGGGCTGACCGTCTCTGAGTACGAATTCGTGGCCGTAAGCTTCAACTTCTAAAACCGCAGCTGTACCGCGCTCTTCATCCTTTTCGCGCCAGCCCCAGCCAGGATCAAAGAAGCCGGCGAAGTGCGATCTGAATTCTCCTTTAGATGGATCGTAGTTTGCCATCTCCATAGCCAGTGTTGGTGGAACAAGTACTTTTTCTTTTGTTACCAAAATATAGAAAGTTCCGGGTCTTAAAGTGAGCTCGCCATTTGCCGGTTGATATATAGGTTCGAAGAAATCATTTGGATTATGATCAAATTTTGCAGTATCTAAAACGTTGGTTGCGCTCCTGGTAGCAGACCAGCCAATAAGATCTCTGCTAGTCAGATCTATGGTCATGGTTATGCCATCGCGCACAACCTCGTCAGTAGGTTGAATTTTGTTTCCATCGCTGTCTCGCAATAAACCAAATCGATCGTACAAAATGCGATGCTCCAAGCTGCTGAAACGCGAATCACCATGAAAGAATCGAATCTGATTTATTCTGTCTCCCGGATGCAGGCGGATAGGAAAACTTTTTGGCACAACTTCTAACCACAGCGAGCCTTTGTATCCGCTTGGAATAGAATCAAAACGTGGCACACCATCCATTACAAGTCGCGATCTCAAATCTATTCTGCCGCTCGAAGATTTATTAGACGCTGTAGCGTGGATGCTTTTGGGAAGGTTGAGAGTCTCTTTAAGTTTAATTAAATAGATGCCGTTAACCTCCAACGGAAGATTCAGGTTAGTGGAATAAAGCGCTCCTTGTTTCGCAATCTCGTTAACAGGTTCTCCGGGGCGGGGGAGATAGGATCCGCGAAGACGATAAACCTCGTCTGTTAAGGTCATATCTAATGAAGATGGCTGGAGCGCGCTTTCTTCCGCACCCTGAATATAGCCTGCTGCCATCATTTCTCGCATTAGTTGAAAAGGGATTGCACCTGGACGATTGATCATATGTTGGAAAACCTTATCGAGAATGCGAATCTTATGCAAATAAAAAATGTCATCCTGAGGGAAGACACAGTTTTTGTCATCTCGACCGTAGTCCCGAAAGCTTTCGGGACGGAGCGGAGAGATCTTTCCGAAAAGATTTCTCCGCTACACTACATTGCGTTTCGTTCTGGTCGAAATGACAGGGCGGTTTTTTCCTCGGAATGACAAATTTTTTAATTCTTCACCTCAACATGGATTGCAGGGCCCATGCTTGAAGTTAATACCACCTTCTTGATGTAAGTACCTTTTGCTTTAGCCGGTTTAACCTTGCGGATAGTTTCAAGAACAGCGCTGTAATTTCCAATAAGTTCTGCTTCACTCAAAGATGTTTTACCAATTGACTGGTGAATGTTTCCAGTTGCGTCGTTCTTTATCGCGACTTTACCGCGCTTAAGATCTTCAACCATCTTTTTAACATTTGTACCGACTGTATCAGTTTTCGGGTTAGGCATCAGACCTCTTGGACCGAGGATTTTTGCAATCTTTGCCAGCTTGGGCATCATGTCAGGAGTTGCAACCGCGACATCAAAATCGATTTTGCCTGTCTTAACTATGTCGTCAATAATGTCTTGGCTACCAATGACTTCAGCACCGGCTTCTTTAGCATCTTTTTCTTTATCTGAAGATACGAAAGCGGCCACTCTCTTGATTTTTCCGATTGAGTGCGGCATTACTAGAGTTGTGCGGATTTGCTGATCGCTTTGCTTCACATCAACACCAAGGTGCATGTGAACTTCCACCGAACCAACGAATTTGGTGGTGGCGGTCTTTTTTACCAGATCCACAGCTTCTTCAATAGAATAAAGCTGTTTTGGATCAATTAGTGCTTTTAGCTGTGTGTATCGCTTTGAGCGTGACATATTGTGGTTCAGGCGCCGTATTATTAGTAGGGCTCCCACAGTTATGAAATTAAGTTTGGCCAGAGTATAGAACAAAACCGCTCTCGGGTCAAGAGAGCGGCGGGTGGGTTATTCTTCTGTTGTACTGGTAGCGGTTTCAGTTTCTTTTGCAGCGTCTTCATTCTTAGTGAGTACAATAGAGAGATCTTCCATTGCCGTTTTAAGTTTAGTGGCTTTTTCGTTCGTTGATCGTACATCCATTTGAACCGCTTTTAGATCTGAATCCAAACGGCCGATATCAGCTTTAACCTGATTAGTATCCATGTGGATTTTTAAGAACAAGACAACAAAACCGAGAATAGCTACGGCAATTAGCGCGACGTGAAACCACATACTGCTCTTTGTTTTTGAACCACCGTTAGGTATTGCTCGTGACGGGGTTGGTGCGGGTGTAGGCATAACTTTTTTAAAAGTTGATTTTAAAGATAGTCTTGGGGTTGGTTTGGGAGTCGGGGCAGCAACCTCTGCGGGTGGCGGCTGATACGCAACCTTGGATGGCTTAGCAGATTTAACTGGCTTTGCAGCTTTGGCAACGGCTTTTTGTTTTTTTGGATTTTTAGCAGGCATATGTTTAGGGAGTAGGTAGTAGGTAGTAGGTTGTAGGTAGTTGGTTTATTAAAGATGTAAACATTATATCACAAACAAAAATCCGGAACTAAGTCCGGACTTGCTGGCCAACGAAATTACGAAAGAGTACGAAAATTACGAAAGTTGTTTAGTAATTAGAAATTTACTACCGTATACCCATTGTATACACCATCGAATACACCACCGTATTTCCCGCCTCATTGCGGCCAGATCCTTCGGCTACGCTCAGGATGACACATGGTTTACCCTTGATTACATCACCTGTATTCCCATGTTGCGCGCTGTGCCTTCTACCATCTTCATTGCAGCTTCTACGTTGTGACAGTTTAGATCAGGCATTTTCTTTTCCGCGATTTCGCGAACTTGTTTTTTTGTTAATTTACCAACTTTATCCTGTAGTGGCTTGCTGGATCCTTTTTTTACACCTGCAGCCTTTTTAATCATTTCTGAAACAGGGGACTCTTTGAGTATGAAGTCATATGATCGATCTTCATACACGGTCATTAAGCAAGGAACAATTTCACCGCGTCGATCAGCAGTGGCGTCATTAAATCTTTTACAAAATTCGGCGATGTTTAAACCATGCGGACCCAAAGCAGTACCAACCGGTGGTGCCGGGTTCGCGCTTCCTCCGGGGATCTGGAGCTTGATTAGTGTTTTTACTTTTTTAGCCATAAGGGTCTACGAAATTACGAATCTTATACGAAATATACGAATAGTTGACTAGTATGTTAAGTGTTATGTGCTACGTGTCTATATTTTTTTAATCTGTGTAAAGTCGAGTTCTAGTGGAGTCTCGCGTCCAAACATGGATACGAGTACTTTGACTTTTCCGCGAGCCGCATCCACTTCCACAACCTTGCCCTCAAATCCTTTGAATGGACCGTCACCAATCTTTACAGGCATTCCGGGTTGAATGTCAATAGTATAGGTTGGCTCTTCTGATTCACCCATGCGTTTTACCAGATTGCTCACTTCTTCTACTGAAAGAGGGGACGGCGTGGTTCCTGTGCCAATGAAGCCGGTAACATTTGGGGTGTTTCGGACAACGTACCAAGAATCATCTGTAACAATCATCTCTACTAAAACATATCCAGGAAAGATTTTTTCTTCCACAACCTTGCGCTTGCCGCCTTTGATTTTAATTTTCTTTTCAGTCGGGACAATGACATCAAATATCTTGTCCTGCATGCCGAGTGTATTGATACGACGCTTGAGGTTGTCTGCCACATTCTCTTCATATCCTGAGTAGGTATGAAGCGCGTACCATCGGCGACCGAGTTCTAGGGTTTGTTTTGCCATAAAGGTCTACGAAATTACGAATCTTATATGAATGGTTGATGAATATGTTACGTGCTACGTGCTATGTGCTACGTGCTATGTGCTACGTGCTATGTGCTACGTGCTATGTGCTACGTGCTATGTGCTATGTGCTATGTGCTATGTGCTATGTGCTATGTGCTATGTGCTATGTGCTACGTGCTACGTGCTACGTGCTATGTGTTTATTCCGCAGGGAGTTCAAATCCGTTTTCGGTCGGTGCTTCTTCTCCCTCTGCTGGCATGACAGTTACTTCGCTCACCGGTTCCATAATCGGAGTCACCTCTGAGAAGTTAAAACCATCCGGAGCCTTTGGAATTTCTTCAGTCTCTATATTGGCCGGCGCCTGGACGACGTTACTTTGTCGTTTTAATTCAAGCGCAGAATCAACAACCTTGCCAAGACCAAAGTCTAAAACGGCAAAGAAAATAGCAACACTCAAACTCACGCTTAAAACCAACACGCTGTAACGAATGGTTTCTTTGCGTGACGGCCAAGTGACTTTCATCAATTCTGCTTTAGATGAACGAAAATAATTGATTATTGGTTTTATGGGATTCATAGGTTTTTAAAAAGCCCTTCCCGGGCTGGGAAAAATATAGCACAACCTTGTGTATATGGCAAGATTATATCCATACGTCTATATTTAGGCTAGAATGCACGCATGTGGTTTGCATTTGCTGCGCTAAATGCCTTTTTTGAATCATTGAAAGATGCTACCGGAAAGTGCGCTACACAAAAATTTGACGCACGTACCTGCGCATGGAGCCAGCATTTTTTTGCTGCAATTCTTCTCCTGCTAGTCGCGGGAATCGCAACCAAGTTGCCTAAGCTTGATTCGACCTTTTGGCTGGCTACGCTCGGTAGCTTATCAATAAATACAGTTACCTCCATTTTGTACATGCGGGCGCTCAAACTCTCACCGTTGTCATTGGTGGCACCCATCGTGACACTGACACCTGTTTTTCTTCTCATTACCTCGCCAATAATAAATCGCGAATTTCCGACAGTGCTCGGAACTGTCGGGGTCTTGATTGCGGTTGTAGGAACTTATTTATTAAGCGCGAACAAAAGAAAGAAGGGGATATTGGAGCCGTTAAAATATATTTGGAAAGAATCGGGAGCGCGATTAATGTTAATAGTGGCTGCCATGTGGAGTATTAGTGCGCCGCTTGATAAGGTTGCTGTTCTGCATTCCACACCACTCTGGTACGTGGCAATCATTAATACGCTTTTGGCGCTAGTACTGTTTCCATTATTGGCACGAGGCTCAGTTCGCACGGTTTTCACGTCCGTGGGCATGAAACGATTAGCTCCGATTGGAATCTTTTTTGCACTCTCAATCACGTTCCAGATGTGGGCAATATCTTTGGCTTTCGTGCCGTACGTAATTAGCATCAAACGCGCTTCCGGAGTATTCGGCGTGATTTGGGGCAAGCTTTTCTTCAAAGAAGCTCAAATTAAAGAACGCCTGCTCGGCGCTCTTGTTATTCTTATCGGTGCTGTATTGGTACTCTTAGCTTCTGTTTAAGGATGCAAAATAAATCCTCCCATTAGTTTATATTGTCATCCTGAGCGCAGCCCTGTCTGACGGGGCGCAGCCGAAGGATCTGGCCCCACAAAAATGCTAGACTTGATTTTAGTATGAAGCAACAAAGAAGTTACTACGTATATATAATGACAAATCAATCCCGTAATTTGTATATTGGTGTAACAAACAATTTAGAAAGTCGAGTATTTGATCATAAAGAAAACAAAATCGAAGGATTTACTAAAAGATATAATATAAATCAATTAGTTTATTTCGGTGAATATAATGATGTTACTCTAGCAATTGAAAGAGAGAAACAACTAAAAGGTTGGACAAGAAAAAAGAAGATATATCTTATCGAACAAACCAATCCTAATTGGGATGACTTAAGTGAGGCTTGGTATGCCAAAGTTAGCCTGAGTCTGGAGCGGCCAGATCCTTCGGCTACCCCCGCCATTCAGTCAATTGCGGGGTCCGCTCAGGATGACAGTGGAGATGTCTGATCAAGGGAGAGAAATTTTTAAATATCCAAGTTCGCATTTTTAGCGTGCGTTTGGATAAACTTTTTACGCGGAGCTACATCAGCGCCCATTAATATATCGAATGTTTCATCTGCTGATTTGGCATCCTTAACTGTAACGAGCTTCATCATGCGACTTACGGGATTCATGGTGGTTTGCCAAAGCTGCTCAGGATTCATTTCACCCAAACCTTTGTATCGCTGAATGCCAATACCTGGAATTCTGATAGCCCCCTCTTCCAATTCAGCCTCTTCTTCAACTTTTTCTCCCTCATCTGTTTCCTCTTCAGCTCCCTTGCTTTTAGCCGCAGCCTTCATCTTTTGAAATTCTTGGATAACCTTATCACGTTCCTCCTCTGAAAAGACATAACGGTGATCTTTGCCTTTGGAAATTTTAAAAAGAGGTGGCTGTGCTATGAACAAATGATGATTTGTAATTAGGTCTGGGAAATAACGGTAAAACAAAGTGAGCAGTAGAGTTCGGATGTGTGATCCGTCAACGTCAGCATCTGTCATGATTATGATTCTGTTGTAGCGCAATTTTTCAAGATCAAATCCTTCGCCAATATTCGTACCAAGCGCGATAATCAGACTTTTGATTTCAGTGTTTGCCAGCATCTTGTCCAGGCGAGCGCGTTCCACGTTCAAAATTTTACCGCGTAGTGGAAGTATGGCCTGAAAATTACGATCACGTCCCTGCTTGGCGGAACCTCCGGCAGAATCTCCCTCAACAATATATAGTTCGCAATTTTCCGCTTCGCGACTTGAACAGTCAGCAAGCTTTCCCGGCAATGCAAAACCTTCGAGCGCGCCTTTTCGTAAAACAGTGTCTCGAGCAGCTCTTGCTGCAGCGCGTGCTCTTTGTGCTAATACGCACTTTCCGATGATCGCTTCAGCGTCACGTGGATGTTCTTCTAAAAAAGTAGCAAAAGCATCTCCCATTATTGTTTCAACATAACCGCGCACTTCTGGGTTGCCGAGCTTGGTTTTAGTTTGTCCTTCAAATTGTGGCTCAGGAATCTTTACGGAAATCACAGCAGTCAGCCCTTCGCGTACATCATCTCCTGTTAGGTTAGTGTCTTTATCTTTGAGAAAACCTTTGCTGCGCGCGTAGTTGTTCAGGGTTCGTGTTAACGCAGTTCGAAAACCGGCAACGTGCGCTCCGCCGTCAGGGTTATGAATGTTATTGGTAAACGGATACAGGTTTTCGCCGTAGTCTTCAGTATATTGCAGGGCGATTTCAATTGTGGAATCCTCAATCTTTTTTTCTACATAAAATACAGAAGGATGTTTTGGATGTTTGGAGTGTGAATTCAGATGACGAACGTAAGACGCGACACCGCCTTCAAAATAAAAACCATAAGTGCTGTATGGTGTCTTTCTGGTATCAACGATCGTGAGCTTAACGCCCTTTGTTAAATAGCACTGCTGTCTTAAATGCTCGATGACGCGTTTGATATCGAATTCTACAGTTTCAAAAACCGTGACATCGGGTTTGAAAGTTATTTTAGTTCCATGTTTTTTGCTGGCCCCGATTTTTTTTACTTTTCCGGTTGGCTCCCCGCGCTTATAGGTTTGCGTGAACATCCCGCCGTCTCGCTCAACCACTACATCAAGCTGTTCAGACAATGCGTTTACAACAGACACACCCACACCATGCAAACCTCCGGAGACTTTGTAGCCGCCACCCTCCATACCGAATTTTCCTCCAGCGTGTAATTTGGTTAAAACAAGTTCAAGAGCCGACACTTTGTATTGCTTGTGAGTATCAACCGGGATTCCGCGTCCGTCGTCTTCCACGGAAACAGAACCGTTTTCATTGAGCGTAACAACAATATGAGTGGCGAATTTGGCCATGGCCTCGTCAAACGAGTTGTCCACCACTTCCCAAATAAGATGGTGCAGCCCATCAGGTCCGGTTGAACCGATGTACATGCCCGGTCTTTTGCGAACCGGTTCCAAACCTTCGAGCACTGAAATCTGCTCAGCACCATAAGCGTCTTTTTTGGGCTTTTTAGCAGTAGAATTTGGAGCTGATTTTTGACTCATTTTTGTATCCTTTGGCATATATGCAATGACAGTATTGTAGCGTTTTTAACCTTATAAGGCAAGCGTCTGTCATCCCGCACATATTTCTAACAGTTGCGGGATCCAGCACCGATTAAATAACAAACTTCAGATTCCAAATTTGTGTATTCAACTCATGGATGCACCATTTAAAATCCGAAAACAACAAAATAAAAAACCCACCAATAATTGCCGATAGGAGCTTTTTGGTGGGTTTTCGGATACTTGATTCGAACTCTTAATTAATTGCGATTGGATAATA
>JAHIUG010000039.1 GCA_018817245.1 Patescibacteria group bacterium
ATTGTTTTTTTCTGGTGCCCTCGGGAGGAATCGAACCTCCATAACCAGCTTAGAAGGCTGGTGTTCTATCCATTAAACTACAAGGGCGAGAATGCAAAAGATAGCAGGTTTTTGTAAAAAAATCAAGTGTCTACTCTTCATCCCCCTCACTTCTCCTTTTCGCATGAAACGCTTGATGAACATCTTTTAATTGCCGATTTGTAACGTGAGTATAAACCTGTGTGGTTGTGATAGAGGCATGCCCGAGCATAGATTGAACACTTCTCAAGTCAGCTCCATTCATTAAAAGATCCGTAGCAAATGTGTGACGCAATGTATGAGGAGAAACCTTTTTTGGAATCCCTGCAGCAGCTGCATAATACTTCACTAAACGTTCGATAGATCGAGAAGTGATTGGCTTTGCCTCATCAGAATCTTTGTTTGCACGATCATGACGTACAAACATAAAAGGTGATTCATCTTCTCGTAAATCCAAATATTTTTTTAACCAAAACCGAGCTTGATGAGAAAGGAAAACTACGCGAACTTTATCACCCTTGCCGCGAACAGAAAATTCATCTCGTGTGAGATTAATATCATCGCGCTTGAGATTAGCAAGCTCAGATACACGCATGCCAGTAGAAAATAGCAGCTCGAGAATTGCGCGGTCGCGAGCTTTTAAAATCTCTGGCGCTTTGCTTTGTGTAGGCGCTTCTAGCAATTGTTCAACATCTGTAGCCTCCAAAAATTCAGGTTCTCGTGCTCCTTGTTTTGCCAACTCAATTTTTTCTGGCGCATAAGCGTTAACATCTTGTCGTGCTAAGTATTTCAAAAAAGATCTGAGAGCAATCAAGTGATAATTCTGCGTGTTCTTTTTAAGAGTCCCTCGCTGAGGGTCTTCTAAACGATTTAAATATAGTCGATACTTTCGAACAGATTCTTGATCAACATCATCAACAGAAGGATCGTCCGCCCAATTCAAAAACCGCTGTAAATAAAATTCGTAATTTCTAATAGTTAGAGAAGAGCGGCCTTTTTCAATTTCCAGGTACTCCAAGAACGGGCGCAAATGCTTTGAAAGTTTCATGCGCTTATTTTACCTCCGAATACGAGTGTCGTAAAACTACGATCCTACTAGTTGTATAGAAAATCCAGCTGGTAATTCTCTATGATCAAATTGTCCGCCATTAATTCCCCATTCAGGTATATTAATTGAGTTTGCTCGCGCCAGCTCAGTCACAGTATCAATAACTTCCTGGTTAGTGGCATCAGGGTTTAAACTCTGCGCCAAAGACCATAAACTTTGTCCGGTATCCAATGTAACGGATTTAACTTCAGATTTACGCTCCATTATTTCCTGCTCCAAAACGCCTTTTATCTGAGAAACATCTGCGGCTACTGCGTAATTCGTACTAATATCCAATATTCTAAAAGGTGTTTCTGCGTGATTTGGCAATGTTTGAGACAAAAATCCAAAAGTCCCAAGCGAAAAAAGGGCTACCCCGAAAATAGCGATTAAAAATGCTGATAAATGAAATTTGTTGCCATGGACAATCCCGTGCATACCTACATTTATAATAACCCATTATTCACTTTAGCGATTTCTTGGCTAATTTTAGTAAAAAAGAATTAGAGCACTAATAAAATACATCTGTAATATATGTTAATTATCTGTTAATAACTCTAAAAGGTTGCCTTAATACCCTTTATTTGCTAATATCCCCTCACTAATTCAATGCGTCCGACCGGTTCTAAAAAGACACTGGTCGAAACGTGGACACTCCGGTATTGCCGGAGAATAAAAATATGTTAGACCCTAAGAAAAAGAAGCGCATAATTGAAAAATTCAAGATCCATCCTACAGACACCGGTTCGCCACAAGTACAGATCGCTATATTAACAACAGAGATCAAAGATCTGACCGAACACTTGAGAGGCCACAAAAAGGACCACTCGTCTCGCAGGGGTCTGATTAAAAAGGTTGGAGAGCGCCGTCGTTTAATGAAGTACTTGAAGCGCGAAGATCCAAAG
>JAHIUG010000040.1 GCA_018817245.1 Patescibacteria group bacterium
ACAAGCACAGGAAGTGATTTTGCTTTTGCAACTTCAACAAGAGAAATCCAGACTAGCACAACATATGCCAATGATGATAGAATAGGGTTAATATATAAAGCATCGATCACCGGCAGTACTGGTTCCGGCAACTATACACAAAAGATCTTTTACACAGTCACTGCAAACCTCTAATCGAGGCACAACAGATGCTCATGATTTTTGATGATTATCTGTCGTTCCTTGAAAGGTCGAACCCCGAATTATGGGGCGGAACGAAAAATATTAACATGGGACACGGATTGATGTTTCTTTCACCATGAGGGGGAAAGACATGAATGCGTAAAACGCTTGCTCATGGAAAGCGCGTCCCGAACTATAAGAAGAATTAATAAAAAATTATGAAAAAACATTTAAGACATTTTTTTGCCTTGGGAACGATTGTGGCATTGTTGGCATCCTTCGCGCCTGCTACGGCCGGCGGCGTGGCTGTAACTTTGACTCCGAGCAGCAGTTCCTCTGCAACAGAGGAGGTGACGATTTCATGGACTGCTTCCGGAGAGTACGTTACCGGTACAACCATTACGTTCACAACTCTTGATCCGTTCGCGTCGATTACAGATAGCTGCGGCGGCTCGCCAGATCTTGACCTAAACGACGATGCCACGCCAAATGGTACTTTCGGGCAAGCTACTACAACCGCTTCTGCCACGTTTACCGTGTCAACGTCCACAGGTTTTGGCGGTAGCACTGACCTTACCATGGCTTTGTGTCTGGTTTTGGAACTACCTACCGGGGCAGAAAACTATTCGATTTCGCTTTTGTCGTCTAACCCGGTAGACTTTGGTTCCGCTTTGTTCTATGCGAACGGAGGCAACACAGTAGCTGTTTCAGCCACTGTTCCGGCAACACTATCGTTTGCCATTAGGAATGCGGCGGATAGCTCCACTATCAATACATGTGCATTAGGCACACTGGGCACTACTGCCACATCCACATGCAGCTACCGTCTGCGAATAGCAACGAATGCTTCTAATGGGTTCAGTTCTACGGTGGTAGCTAACCAGGATTTTGGTACCGGAAGCGCCACCATGACCAATGTGGTGGATGACGGCACTGACCCGGTGGCAGGTACTGAGTTATATGGATTCGGATATATAGTCGCTGCAACAGAAGGCGGCCGTAATACGAGCACGCAAGCGTATACCGAGGCCGCTGTTGAAAATGCATCGACCGGATTTACGTTTAACGCTGATCCTACTGCGGTTCCAACTTCGTCCAAGTCCTTCATTAGTTACAATGCTCCGTTTAAGACGGGTGCCGCATCTTCACCCACATCTACAACATATGTGGAACACGCGGCTTCGATCCATGATGCCACTCCAGCTGGCGCATATAGCCAAACCGTTACTTACACGGTGACCGGTTCGTACTAGCTTGGTTTTATTTCTTGGCCCTTGACGTATCCTGTTTGACATAGCAGGCCGTTGGGGCCAAGGTTATAGGACTAAGGCCTAATTATTAAAAAAACATATGAAGCTATTTAGTTTACGTTCCGCGCTCTTTTCGCTTATTGGTGTTTCCGGTCTGTTCGGATTATTATTTTTTCACACGCCGATAGTCCGTGCCATTACCGTATCTCCGGTCATTGTTGATTTAGAGATAGATCCGGGCAAATCCACACAAGGCTCTTTGCACATCACTAATTCAACTGAAAAAACAGCCACATATTATCTGAATGTACAAAATTTCGTGGCGCAGGGCGAGGAAGGCCATCAGGATTTTTTGCCTGAAGGTGAGCTTTTTGGTCTGGCCTCATGGATAACTCCGGAAACCGAGAGTGTTACATTGGAGCCAAATGAGTCGGGCGACTTTCGTTATGTGGTAAACGTTCCGCAAGACGCGGAGCCGGGTGGTCATTACGCGGCAGTCTTTTTCTCAACACGACCGGCTTCGGCCGAAGAAGGGTCATCTGTGGGTGTCGGCGCCAAAACAGGTATACTGTTTTTGTTGCGAGTGGCAGGAGATATAATTGAAGATGCAAGAGTAGAATCTTTTACAACCACCGGGGGTTGGCACAATAGATTGCCGGTTTACCTTACCTTAAGGGTTAAGAATTTGGGGAATGTACATATCAGACCCGAGGGCGACATTATCGTCAGAAGCATGTTTGGTTCTATTGCAGATAAAATACCCGCAAATTCCCGCCGTGCCGCTGTTTTGCCTGACAGTATTCGCAGGGTCGAAGCCGCTTGGGCTAAAACTTTTGACATGGAGCAAGGGGGGTTTTTCACAGAGCTGAAAAATGAATGGAACAATTTTGCTCTTGGTCGATATACGGCCGAGCTCGACGCAAGGTACGGCGTCACCAAGCAGCCTCTATCCGCGCAAGTAACTTTTTGGGTAATTCCATGGCGTGTGTTGTCGATCGTCGTATTATTATTAGTCGTACTTTTGTTCTTGCTGAAAGGCTACAATAAGATGGTGGTTAGATCAGCTTTGAAACAACATACTCCAAAAAACAAGTAGGAGTAAATGACGAGAAACAGATCCCATGCTTTAAAGACTTCAGTCGTGATGCTGGTTGTCACGGCTGTTGTGTTTGTCGTTGCTTTTTCAGTCCGCGCTTCTTTGATTAATCAGGCAACTTATACGCTGACAAGACACAAAATCTCCACGCTTGCAGATCATGAAGCGAGTTTTCAAACACCGAGCGGCGTAGATTCTTCTGCTGACACAATTACCCTGACTTATCCGGCAGGTTTTTCATTTGGAAGCGTTGGTGTGGGTGATATAGATTTATTTCATGGGCCTACAACAGGATTGGAAACCAATGAGACGCTCGCGGCTTCGGCATCTGGCGGAGTATGGGGAGTGAATATCAGTGGCAGTATCATTACTTTTACAGCTCCAACCGATTCCGCCGGCGGTGAGATAGCCATAAATGATTTTGTATTGATTCGTATCGGCGCAAACGCATCAGGCGGAACTAATCAAATAACAAATCCTGCATCCGCTCAACAGGCACAGATTGTTTTAGGGGGTACATTCGGAGATACGGGAACAATGACAGTCCCGATTGTTGGCGATGATCAGGTGATTGTATCGGCTACTGTTGTGGGGGGTGTGCCTCCGGTGGTTCCTCCTCCTACGCCTCAGCCATCGCCCACAGATGTTATGCCGCCTGTTATTTCCAACGTACAGGTAATAAATATCTCAACCAGTACGGCTACCATCACATGGAGCACAAATGAATCATCCGATTCAAAGATTGAATATGGCATAACCGCGGGGTATGGAAGCGGCACAGCTAGTAATTCATCATTAGTCACCCAGCATTCTTTGATTCTGACGAATCTAACACCTGCTACAGTTTATCACTTTCGAGTTTCATCAAAGGACTCATCAAATAATCAGGCCGTGTCCGTTGATTATACTTTTGCTACTCTGGGCGACATCGTTCCCCCTGTTATTTCAAATGTTCAGATCGTTGACATTACCGATGTATCAGCCCGGGTCACATGGAAGACTAATGAGCTCGCTGACTCGAAGGTTAATTATGGTACGACAACCTTCTACGGTTTGTATTTAACCAAATCCGGATTCGTCACGCAGCATTCCATACTAATTACCGGATTAAAACCCAGTACCCTCTACCATCTTTTTGTAACCTCTAAAGATCAGTCAAACAATACCGCCACATCTACAGATAGGACATTTGTTACTTTGGCGGATGTAACACCGCCGGCGAACGTATCAAATTTTAAAGCCGTAGGAGAAGACGGGGTTGTTAAATTGAGCTGGACAATGCCGCCTGATCCGGATTTGGCCGGCGTTATCATTGTGCGCAAGCAAGGCGGTTACCCGGCTAATCCGGATGATGGAGTTTTTGTATATTCGGGAAAGGGAACGTCAACCAAGGATTCCAATGTTGTAAATGGCATCACTTATTTTTACGGCGCCTTCTCATTTGATTTTTATAATAATTTTTCTTCCGGTGCTTTGGCCATGGCAACACCGGAGGGTCCCATAGAAATAGTTCCGGAAAACACGGATTCGCTTTGTTCGAATGGCATTGATGATGATTCGGATGGTTTGGTGGACTGTTTTGATGCTGATTGTTCCAGAACCTCTGTCTGTGCGCTGCCGATCCCACCGGTTTCGGAAAACACGAATGCCGCTTGTTCAAATGGTATAGACGATGATGGTGATGGATTAAGAGATTGCGCTGATCCTGATTGTTTTCAGATCGATGTATGTAAGATTCCGGTACCGCTTCCTCCGGAGCCTGCATTGCCTCTGCCGCCAGCGCCTCCGACGGTTCCGGTTCCCATCAAGCCGGTACCAACCCCGGTAGGCGAAATAGTGAAGATTACACCGGCTTTTTATGGAGCCGGCGGCACGGTTCAATTAATTCCGGATTCTCTGCGTGAGTTCGGGACATTGAGCGGTTCTGCTGTATTGGTAAGTGTCCCAACCACCGGCTTGGGCGTTGAGCCTAAAGTGGCATATCTAACAGTAGGCGGTTCGGTTTATAATTTAGCACTCAATTCTGACGGCACTGGATTCGAAGGCGCATTCGTAGCACCTTCATTTGGGAGTTATGCGGTTTCGGTTTCCATGACTTTTCAAGGTGGAGGAGCGGCTGTTGAATTTTACAGTTTATTATCTCAATCTGGAGGCCGTGTGGTTGAAGAGTTTTTAACAAAACAAGGCAATCAAGGCATCGCAGGTGCGACCGTTCGTCTGTTCGTAGATCAGGGCGGTTGGGTTTTGTGGAATGGAGCGCCGTACAATCAAAGTAACCCACAGCTTACGGGCGTGAACGGAGGGTATGCTTTTATTGTTCCGAACGGTATCTATTTTCTTGAAGTTGAAAAATCTGGATTCATAACCAAGGCATCTCCAGAGCGTATAATTACCAAAAACGTTATTGGCGAATTGATTGGATTGGTTTCAGTTCCACCGCCGCCAGTGATTAAGCCCGAAGTCCCAATACTCGAAAATGTTGTTGAAGTTACTAAAAATGTAGCCAAACAAGCTGTTGCCAGCGTTACTGAAGTACGAGCATTTATTCAACAGCCAGAAGTGCAAAAGGTTGTAGAGGAAACCGTATCACCGGCAGTGCTTGGTGTAGCGATTATTAACGTGAGTACTGCGTTACCATTGTTTAATATTTTGACTTATCTTCAATTCTTGTTTACTCAACCCATATTATTGCTCGATCGTTTCCGCAAAAAGAAGAGAAAGTGGGGTGTCGTTTACAATACGCTAACAAAAATGCCGGTGGATTTGGCTATCGTACGTTTGCAACAACACCCAACTAAATTGTCAGTTCAGACCAAGGTCACTGATAAACATGGCCGTTATTCGTTTATTCCAAAGCCGGGTAACTATGTATTAGATGTCGTTAAACCGGCACATACTTTCCCAACTCAATACCTTAAGGGTAAAGCCAGTGATTTGGCGTACACAGACCTCTATCATGGAGCACCAGTTGCCATGACCCCGGGCAAAAGTTTGGCTTTTAACGTTCCAATTGATCCTATTGAAAAGGCACCGACACCACGGAAGATTATGATTAAGAAAGTACTGAGTGCAGTACAGGGGAATATCGCTCTTTTGAGTGTTACGGCATCAGGTATAGCATTTGTTGTTACACCAAGGATTTCGGTAGGGGCAATGTTTCTGGTGCAAATAGGAGCTTATTTTGTCTTCCGCAGACTCGGTGCTCCCACGAAGCCAAAAGATTGGGGGGCTATCTATGACCGACAGACCAAGCAACCTCTTTCAAGAGTGGTTGTGCGTATTTTTGACAAGCAGTTCAATAAGCTTTTAGAAACGCAAGTAACCGATAAAAGTGGTAAATATGGCTTTTTGGTGCGTCGTAACGTTTATTACATTACAGCAGAACTGTTGGGGTATGAAAAATACACCTCTCCGGATATTGATTTGAGCGGTAAGGATGAGGCATTGGTTGATCAGAATATTGTATTAAAAAAGGGATCCTCCCTCCCCGCACAGCCGATCCAGCAGCAAAAACCACCTACCACAGAGGCAATACCGCCCGTACCCACTCCTAAGCCGGCTCAGTCGCAGGTTCCTCCGCCAGTACCAAATGAAAAAGGATAAAACAAATCCGCAAATTAATGGAGTTATTCACAGGGTAACTCCATTTTTTTTATTCGACCACTATTAGTTATGTAAGGATCTGATAAAATCGAATTAACAACTTATCAACAGTTAAACATTCACCTATTTATCATAAATTTCAATATCTATAGGATAATTTTCAATATATTGATTCTGTTATTATTAATGATGTACCTGGACAGCCTATCCATAGCGCAGGTCACACATCAATTTGTGTATAGCGACGGTCGCCTAGCGACTAAAGTGGTTTGTCGCGATGCACAACCTATTGTGGATAAGTCTAATCCCAAGTACGTGGCTTTCTGATCTAACAGAAAGCAGGGTTGTTATATATGTATCGTGCCCAAATTAAGGCACTCAGGTATTTTATTCTGCTCGCATTACTTATATGCGGGGGTTTTGTCGTTGGTGGCCAGAAAACCGCCTTTGCTACTACGGCAATAAATCGCCAGCTTAACTACCAGGCAAAGCTATTAACCGCTAATAGCGTGCCGGTAAGTGATGCGTCATACAGCATAACATTCTCCATTTATGATGCAGCAACCGGGGGCAACCGCCTTTGGACTGCTGCCGGCACAACGGGAAGCCCGTCTGCTGTCAGCGTAAGCGTTGAAAGTGGCTTACTTACAGTTCAGTTAGGTGATGTGAGTGCCGGGCAAAATGCATTCGATCTAAATTGGTACCAACAAGATCTTTATCTTGGAGTTACCATAGGCAGCGACAGCGAGATGACGCCGCGCAAGCGACTGACTGCAGTGCCTTATGCTTTTGTGGCTGAGACGCTGCAGGGTCAATACGCATCATCTTCTGTTGATTCTGGTGGAACATTGTTTAGTTTGAGACAACATAAGGCAGACGCAGCTGCAGCAGACAGGGCTGCTCTTTATATATCAACCTCGGGTACATCAAATACGTACGATTATTTAATTAAAGGTTCGAATGGTTCGGAAGTGTTTACGGTTTCACGGCAAGGGAACGTGACTACTACAGGAAATCTTGCGACTGATGGCAACAACATTTTAGGAAGCGCTTCAAGCGATTCATTGGTTGTAAACGCGGGAGTCAATTCAAATTTTAATCCATTTACAAACGGTACATATAATTTAGGTAACGGCTTATTGTCTTGGCAACAGATTTTCGCTTCAAGCACAGTTCATGCAGGCGGCGTAACTTCAACCGGCCACGTTAATCCATTTGCAAATGATACATATGATCTGGGCGCACTTGGGACTGCTTGGAAAGATGTTTATGCGTCCGGCACCGCTTATGTTCAAGATGATGTATTAGTAGGTGGGCAGTCCGTGTGTCTGGTTGACGGAACAAATTGCGCAGATGATAGAAACTGGAAATATACTTTAGCAACAGATTTAGCTAGAAATGCCACTTCAACCACAGATATAGTTATAGGAGGAACAGCAACCACAACAGCACCGGTTTATTTCCAGCTGGACGGTGTTAGTGCTTCATCAAACCGATTAATTATCGGACAAAACCAGAATATGAATTTAGTCCTGGGCAATACCACTTCCTCAGGACTGAATTCACTTTTCCAATTGTCGGGAAATGATCTGTATGTTGAAGGTAATATCGGGTCAGCCTCATCCGTATATACGAATGGGGCATTTGTGGTTGGTACCGGTTCAACATTCTACGGTGACGGATACTTAAGCAAGACTGATGGAACTTACACAATTAAATCATCATCTGATTTAGTTCTTTCACCGTCTACAGGACAAATAGCATTTACTCCAACCTCCGGATACGTTTCTTCAACTGCTCATATATTGTCAGCCACTAATGCTGCATATAACTTAGGTTCCGCAACATACTCTTGGGGTCAGATGTTCGCTTCCTCAACAGTCCACGCTGGTGGAGTTACATCTACTGGAAATATCAATCCATTCGCAAATGACGCATATGATCTTGGTTTGTTCGGGGCTGCTTGGAAAGATATTTATGCATCGGGCACAGCGTATGTACAAGATGATGTAATAATTGGAGGA
>JAHIUG010000041.1 GCA_018817245.1 Patescibacteria group bacterium
CAACCTGTCTGAAATATATGATTATTACTGCAATAATCAAGGCGCTCGCCAGAATTGAAAAGAGCTGACTCACTGCAATCCTCCTTTCGTACGGATTTGAAGTCAGCTATATACAAACAAAAATCAGCGCTTTTGTCAAGAATAACTACCTTTCTCAAATGCTCCCAGAGGGCATCTTAGAGAGATCTACATTTATTATTCCGAGGCCTAAAAATCGCATAATTGTATAAGCAGCAGCACCATCTTTCATGTAAATACGTCGGCATTTTTCCGGGTGAATGTACCAAGCCTCTCCGTGCTGTTCAACTTGAAGAAGGATTCGGCCTTTGAGTCTACGAGCGATAGAATTAGATGAACATGCGCTTGTCGAGTCATTCATCTCAGTTGTATCAGTTACTAATGGAATCAAGTTAACATCGGCGTCTGTTATTCCAAGTCCAAATGATCTCATCATTTCATATGCGACCTCACCGTTTCGCATGTAGTAGCGTCGACTATCAGTTGGATTTACATACCATGCTTCGCCATGTTCTTCTACTTGAAGTAAAATGGTGCCTTTAAGTCGGTCTATCAGGTTTTGATCATGCATCTTTGATTCGTATTGGCCCCCAAGTAGTGAAACATCGCTGCCAGAATCTGATGATATCTGCGATGGAATATCAGGTTCATTTTGAGAGTCGTTTGTTGGCGAAGAATTCGGATTTATGCCAGAAGATACTATTTCAAATGCAGGGCTTATTGAAGCTGAAGAATTGAATTTAACCCTATACATACCAGAAGGTGCGTTGGTAGGAATAGTGAATGTTAAAGAACCTGCATCGTTAATTTTAATCGACTGTTCATTAACTCCAATGCTCACAGAATTACCTACAAGCGTGAGTTGTCTTTGAGATCTAAAATGCTCACCTGTGATCGTGATTTCGTTACCAGTATAAACTATCGCTTTTGAAATATTATCAATTTCTATATTTGGCAATGCTTTGGTTAGCAGGTCACGGATATTTAACCTTCCATTAATTGATAGTGTGACCACGCTATCAATTAGTTCAAAGTTCATTAGATCCGGATTCTTCTCCATTAGTAATGCGACAGCTCCTGCCACCATGGGCGCCGAGAAAGAAGTTCCATTGTAATATTCATGAGAATATCCACCGCTATATTGAGGCACAGTCGTGGTCAGTATATCTACGCCTGGCGCATAAACATCAACACACTCGCCATAATTACTCCAAGCGGCTTTGGCGCCTACACCGATATTGGCGCCTACACCGATTACGATATTATGACCACCAGCGTCATTACATGCTGGAGAAACTGGCGCATAAGTAAGATTTTGACCAGCTGATCCAGAACTCTCTGGATCGCCATTACCAGCAGACGCCACTACAACTACATTGTTATTATAAGCATATTGAATTGCAGAGTTATATGCAGCGGCAAAGCCCACATAGCCTTGACCGCCCAAACTTAAATTAATAATGTTTGCACCATTATTGACTGCATAATAAATTGCGTCGATCACATCATCATCCGAACAACCATATTGATCGCAGGCTGTGAGGCTCATAATTTTAACCGAGGGTGCTATCCCAAGTATTCCCCAATCATTTTCTCTCGCTGCAATAATGCCTGCTACAGCAGTACCATGACTTCCCTTGGAAGATGCGTCAAAGTTGTCATCTACAAAATTCCAACCAAAATAGTCATCCACATAACCATTGTTGTCGTCATCTACACCATTGTTCTTGATTTCATATAAATTATTCCACATTTTACTACTCAGATCTGTGTGTCCATGCCACACACCCTCATCAATTATCGCAACAATTACACCCTCTCCTTTATAAGTTAGTGTATTAGGATAGTAGCCAATATGCGTGAGATAAGTTTGGTCTGGATAGAAGGTTTCTTCCGCTTGTACAGACATACTATAAAAAGGGATAAGTACCAACAGCGACAAAAGTAGTATTGAAAATTTTTTCATATAATTTGAGTTTAGCACAACTAAGTAATAAAAAAAGCCCAGTACAAAACTGGGTTATGTTTACTGCACGCGGTTTCATAGATTAGGTTCTTTAGAAGAATTCTGCGGAGCGTTCTCTTTTGGCTCAATCTCAAGCCCAAGCATTTTTATTTTACTAGCGTAAGGGATAAAAAGAAGTCCGATTATTAAAATGATTATAGAGATAACTTCTTTCGATAATATTTTAAAAAAAATATTAATTATTATAAGCAACATTAGTATCAGGGCACACCAATATGATTGTCTTCTCAAATCGTAAATTGTAGACTCTTTTGAATCATTTGCACTAAACTCCACCAGTTCTTTATATGTTGGTAATTTTTTAATTTGTGGCAGTTCGAAGTTATCAGTTTCTTGATTGTGTACGTAATAGAAATAAGACATGTCTTTGTTTTTTCCATCAAGATAAACTATCAAAGGTATGTCATAGTTACGGGATACCCCCCTCATGATTTTATGGATCTTTTCGACTGGCTCACTGGTAATAGTCCCTGTATATGATATTTTTATAGGTTCGAATATTGCAATAGGTTTATTGATTTTTGGGTTAACAATTGCAAGACCGAGCACTGTGCCCGCATGGGGCCAATCAATAGATAAAGAGGACACTGGATAACCTTTTTCTAGGAGATCCTCAATCAAATATGTCCTTTTCATCCAGCTGTCGTTCATAAATACTTTTTTATTATTTTTGTTGCAAAGTATAAAGCGCGATGGCTAGCGCGTTTCCTACATTCAATGATTCGAGTTCGGATGAATGTTCTACGAAGATTGAACGGCCTTTTGTTTCAAGAGTAATCCCCTGCCCTTCAGATCCGGCAATCAATATCAATGGAGTTCTTATATTTGCTGCTCCTAACTTTTCGGCACTCGCCGTTTTCTCCAACCGGAAGACGGGCCGATCCAACTTCTTCACAAAAGAAGATACATCATCTCGCGCAACTTGCATCCACGGAACTTTAAACATTGCGCCAGCCGAAGAGCGAATGACTTTTGGATTTGTAACATCTGCAGATTCGACCAGAATTAAACTCGCATCAAAACCCAAACACAAACGAAGAATCGCTCCCACATTTCCCGGATCTTGCACGCCATCCAAAACAATCGTGATTTTGCGCGCTTGCACATCTGCTTCAGTAAATTCGGGAATCCGAGCTACAGCAGCTTGGGATTGTGGC
>JAHIUG010000042.1 GCA_018817245.1 Patescibacteria group bacterium
AGAGTTCGAATCAAATATCCAAAAACCCACCAAAAAGCTCCTATCGGCAATTATTGGTGGGTTTTTTATTTTGTTGTTTTCGGATTTTAAATGGTGCATCCATGAGTTGAATACACATCGTCCGTAGTCCGTAGTCGGACGTCATTTCTTTCTCCCATATGCCCAAAAAGATTAGATCACAACAGTCGAGTTCCGCAGCGATAAAATGTAGATGCTGCCCTTTATTATCGCTCGCCCAAAAAGAAAAGACAGTATCTGCATTTTATTAGCGAGGACTGTCTGAGCACTTATTAGATCACAACAGTCGAGTTCCGCAGCGATAAAATGTAGATGCTGTCTTTTCTTACCCCACTCCTCTATTTCCCTAATTTTTTATGAACCTCCTGAATAACTTTCTGAACATCGATTATTTCTTGTGTTCCGGATTCCATGTCTCGAATAATTGCTGTGCCATCCAAAACCTCTTTTTGTCCAATCACAATCGCGAACTTTGCTTCTTGTCGATTCGCCACTTCCATTTGCGCTCGAATCGAATCCTTGGCAAAAGCCTCTCCGGACACAATGCCCGCTTTTCGCAATTCTTCAAAAACCGCCAAAGCTTTTTTCCTACCCTGTTCTCCCAACTGTGCTACGAAAATATCAACCTGTTTTTTCTCGGGTTTAATATCAGACTCCCTCAGCTGAGCAACAATCCTGTCTAATCCCAAACTAAAACCTGTCCCCGGTGTTTCTCTTCCGCCTAAAACTTCTGACAAGCCGTCATAACGGCCACCTCCACCCAAAGCAAGCTGTGCATGCCCCTGTTCATCCTCATGTTCAACATAAGCTTCAAACACAGTATCCGCGTAATAATCCAAACCGCGAACCAAATACGGATCAAGCTGATAAGGCACATTTGTCTCATCTAAATATTCCAAAACACGCATGAAGTGCGACTTGGAACGTTCATCAAGCCAGTCAACAATCTGCGGAGCTTCAGCTTTAATTTCAACAATGGCAGGATCTTTTGAATCCAAAATACGCATTGGACTTCTAAGTAATCGCTTTTTGTCCTCCTCTGATAATTTAGAACGATGTCCGCGAAGATATGAAACCAAAGCGTTTTTATAGTTGGTGCGTGTCTCAGTTGTGCCTATGGAATTAATACGAATCGTCGGCTTCAAACCAAGCTCTTTCAAAATCAGGTATGAAATAAGCGCAAGCTGCGCGTCTGTTACAGCATCCTCCTCACCAATAACCTCACAGCCGAATTGATAGAATTGTCTATATCGGCCATGTTGCGGTCTGTCGTGGCGAAACATTGGGCCCATGTACCAAAGCTTTACCGGCTGCGGCAAACTCACCATCCCGTTCGAGATATATGAGCGCATCACAGAGGCAGTCCCCTCCGGACGCAATGACAACTTCGAGCCACCCTCTGTTTCAAACGAATACATTTCCTTTTCAACTATGTCCGTATACTTTCCAACTCCGCGCACAAATAATCCTGTCTCCTCTACCATGGGAGTGTCAATGCGCTCAAAGCCGTAAGCGCTCGCTATCTCAATACACTTAGCGCGAACCATATTCCACAACGGCTGCTCAGACGGCAAAATATCTCTCATCCCGCGTACAGGAGAGATTGGATGCACTGTTCTCTTAGGAGATGCATCTGCGTCCTTTTTAACAGGAGCTTTTCGAGTATCTTTTCTCATTGGACTCATAAGGGATTTGAAAAATTACGAATGTTGTACGAATATACGAATTAATTTCCAATTTCCAACTTTCAATATCCAATTTCCAAACGTTTTAGAATTGAGAATTGGATTTGTTCTCTTGATCTTGCACCTTATTGTTCTTGTATTTCGTAAGAAGGTGTCTCAAAAATTCTCCATCTATCCAATGGCCAACCTCTTACCCAAACACGACCGACAACCTCGTCGCGCTTAACAGGCCCGAAGTAACGAGAATCCAAACTGGCTGCCCGATTATCACCAAGCACAAAATATTCATCTGATTTTAAAGTTACTGATCGCGTTGTGGCTGTGAATGTCTGATCTATATATTCCTCTTCTGGCAACACAAAGCCATTGGGAGATTCATCGTTGTAAACCTTGATTAATCCTTCGGCGATCTCTATTGTCTCACTCGGTAATCCGATTACGCGTTTTATAAAAAACTGCTTTGGATCGTTTGGGTAACGAAACACTAAAATGTCACCTCGAATAGGCTCGCGAAAACGATAAGAGATTTCATCAATTATCAAATATTCATGATCAAAAAAATTCGGCTCCATGGAAGCCCCCTTCACATAAAAGGGTTGAATAAGAAAATAACGTACCGGAATAATGATTGCCATCGAAATTGCGGCAATCTGAATGAGTTCAAAAAAGAATAAAAGGGTCGCGTTGGTTTGTTTTGTGGACGATGTATCGTCGCGTTTAAAAAATAATCTCATATTACGTAAAGCCTAGTTTAGCGCAGTTTTGACAAAATATCAAGTCCCCCAATCCCACTCATTTATTGCCCTCTCCCACCTTTCCATCGTACCGCAATCATACCACTGACCCTGTAGTGGACAACCACCCAAACGCCCCTCACCAGCCAAGCGCGGGAATAAATCTTTTTCAAACATCAAAAAACGTCCGAGGTCCGGCGTCCGAGGTCCGGCGTCTTTTGGAAAGAGTTCAGAAAAGATGCTGGGTTCAATGATGTACAAGCCGGATGAAATTAGATTTGTGGGCGGATTTGCCGGTTTTTCGTGGAAGCGTGAAATGAGATGTTGATTCATTTCCGCGACTCCGTATTCAGATGGGTTTGAAACGCTTACGAGCGCGATGGTCGCCTCATGTTTAGGATTGGCTATCCGACAATTTTGGTGAAACTGCGTGAAGCCATGCAAATCCAAATTCTTCAACTCATCACCATTCGAAACAAAAACCGGATCAGCTCCTAATTCCAGCTCATGCACAATAGCTCCCATTGTTCCCATCGGTTCTTTTTCTTCGAATATATGAAGTCCGCCATTCGCATTTCGCATTTCGCTCTTCGCATCCTCCGCCCAGTTTTCGAAAGCGCTCTTCCATTTTGGATTGTGAATCACAGTTACCCTTTCTACTCCGTGTTTAATAAACAAACGAATGAGCCATGTTGCGACCGGCACTCCCTGCACTGGAATAAGTGGCTTGGGTATTTCATATGTCACCGGGCGCAAACGTGTGCCCTCTCCCCCCGCTTGGATTATGGCATGTTTAATCATTTGAAAAATTTAGCACGTTGTTATAAAAAAATCTCCCCCTTTAGAAAAAGAGGGAGATAGAGAGTTCGTGAGTCGGGCTTAGCCCTTCCAAAACCCATCTTCTGGATTGAAGCGCTTGATTACCACTTCGACCAGACGAGGATCTATGACTTTCTTCACTGCCTTACCCAGAGATTTGGCCAGCCTCTGCCGCACTTCGGGCGTGCGCTCAGGTTTTTCAAACAACATCTCCACAATGATAATCAACGGATCGCCACTCATTACCACATTGTTTTCACCGGCATACACTACCGTGATGTCGTGCGGATCAGAAAATCCCAATTCCTTGATCTCAAAACACGCATCTATCAGCCTACCCGGAAAAGACGACGACCGCTCTTTTCCACCTTGCCCCCATTTCCAAATCTGAATCAACGGCATTGCACCTTCCTCCGCTCGCTGCGCTCAAGACCGCATCGTTGGCATCTGAGCAGAAACTGCTGAGTACCATCTTCACTCTCAGTACCGAGCATAGCCTCTTCCGTACCGGCATGGCCGAAATTTTCACAATATTCTTCCGGAAGAATATTCACGGGCAGGATCTTGTTCCCGCAGGACCGACATCTTCCATCTTCCCTATTCTGAGAATTGGTATGCAACTGACCACAATCGAAACATTTATATGCACTAAGCATAGTTTTCTCCTTTCTTTTGGATCTGTTACAAAAACTTGAAGCGCGACTATTTCTAAGTTTTCTTATTAGGAGAAAACTTGAACTTCCACACTACGCCGTCAGGAGTCTTCACACTTTCCAGACTATCAAGTATGACCTCACCTGAATTCACGGCAGCCTGAATATTGAACAAGGCTCTTTGTAAAGTTCGCCTTTCCCATCTCCAGACTGGCGCTGATCTTCCTGGCTTGTCGCCCTTGATCAGGAGATGTACTTGGTTCTTGTCCAGCTTCTTTTCCTCATCGCCCAAACCCGAACCAGAAGGCTGACTCTCCGGACTTCTCTGCGTGGTAGGCTCACTCATTTACTCACCCCTTTCGTTGTAATGAACGTGCCCCAATATAAGCCCAAATCAACCAATATGTCAATCTTGCCAAAGTTCGAAATCCAAGCTATTCTCGGCCTTATTCAGGACGCATAGCTCAGTTGGTTAGAGCGCACGGTTCACATCCGTGAGGTCCCAGGTTCGAATCCTGGTGCGTCCACCATCAAAAACTCGGCTCAAAACCCGGGTTTTTGTTTTTATTAATCAGTTTTCCTCCGTTCTTAATTTTATCCACAATTCTGATCGCTCTATATTCCCCTCAACTAAGCCAAATATCAAAACTGCTACGAAACAATTGACGCGGTCGAATAAATAGTGTAGCGGTATAGATATGGGGGAAATTAGATCAAAAATGGCAGATGCGATATTGAATGCAGTAGCTGATGGAGCCGACATTCTTACATATAGCACCTATAAGCCTAGTGCTTTAATGCAATATGGTCTGGATAATTTGCGCACTTTAGAAATTGATCGAGAACGAAGAAGAATGAGTGCAGCAGTTAATCGGCTTAAGAAGAATAAATATCTTAAAGAGAAAAGAATCGAACAAAATCGTGTATTCCAATTAACTTCTTTAGGCGAACAATATTTAATCAAGACAAACGCGCCTCGTCCTCTGTTATTAATTGGAGGCTTTAAAACCATTGTGTCATATGACATTCCCGAAAAACACAAAAGCACCAGACAGTCATTTCGACGATATTTAAAAAACTTAGAGTTCAAACAACTACACTTAAGTGTCTGGGTCTCAGATCGGGATTGGGGCGAACATCTTGCGGGTGAAATGAAGCGTCGAAAAATCGGTGATTGGGTACATGTTATGCAAGCTCGAATAAAATGATATCCTCTTTTATATGACAACCACAAAACAAGCAATTTTAAAAGCCGCAAAGCAGATCCAGCCAAATAAAATTATTTGTGTTGCAGACAAAGGCCTTGGACGTTTTGAAGCTGAGATATTGCTCGCATACGTTATAAAGAAGGATCGCTCGTATTTGCTCGCGCATCCAGACTACGAGCTACCAGCTATAAGCTACAAGCGTTTTTCCCGATTTGTTGAGCGACGAAAAAAACACGAACCCATGGCGTATATAAAAAACGAGCGCGATTTTTACGGCCGCAAATTCTTTGTAGATAAGCGAGTTTTGATTCCAAGACCTGAGAGCGAGATGCTTGTTGAGCTTGCGATAAATGAAAAGCCTGATTTAGTTTGGGATGTTGGTACAGGATCCGGTGCCATTTCTATTTCCATTGCTAAAGAGATTAAGCCGCTCACCGTTCTTGCAACTGACACATCATCCCCTGCTCTGACAATTGCTCGTAAGAATGCAAAGCGACTAAAGGCCCCAAACGTAACCTTTTTAAAATCTGATTTGCTGGATCGAGGAGCGCGATCTTTTATCGACCGCCGCAAACCAAAGAGACTTGTGATAGTCGCCAATCTTCCATATCTTCCAAACAAAGACAAGCAGCACTTAGATCAGGACGTTGTAAAATACGAACCTGTGAGCGCGCTGTTCGGCGGACCATCCGGGCTGGAAGTTATTAAGAAGTTCTTAAAACAAATCTCTGAGTCCGAACTAAAGTTCGCTCGCATATTTTTAGAAATTGATCCGCGTCAAACAAAAAAACTCCGCACACTCGCGAAGTCCCTTTTCCCAAAAGCCAAATTCAAAATCTACAAAGATCTATCTAAAAGGGACCGAATATTTGAAATAAAAGACTAAAGGACTAAAGGACAACTGTTCATAAGTTCCTCAGTTCTTAAGTTCTTCAGTTATTTATGAAACCTGAATATCCGCACCCAATGCTTTTAGTTTTCCAATAATATCTTCGTACCCGCGCTCGATTTGTTCAACGCCAATCAAACGAGTTGATCCCTTTGCAATCAACGCGGCGATAATATAGGAGAAGCCCGCCCGCAAGTCCGGAATTTCAATGTCAGCGCCTTTTAACGGAGTTGGTCCCACAATTACAGCGCTGTGCTTATAATCGTGATCAACATAGCGACACGGTTTGCTACCCAAACATTCGCGGTGCAATTGAATTTTTGCTCCCATCTTTACCAAAGCGTCCGTATAACCGAAACGATCTTCGTAAACTGTTTCGTGCACAATGGAAACTCCATCAGCCTGAGTAAGCAGCATTACAAATGGCTGCTGCCAGTCAGTCATAAATCCGGGATGCACATCTGTTTCAAGTGCGATCGGCTTTAGCGGGCCCTTTATTTCTTCCCCAAGTACTCGAATTCCATCTTTCAATATTTGAAACGGTACGCCCACTCTTCGCAAAACATTTAAGAAAGAAAGAAGATCTGTCTGCACTGCATCACGTACAAAAACGTTACCGCGAGTTAACGCACCGGCAATTAAAAATGAAGCTGCAACCATGCGATCTGGAATAATTCTGTGTTCAGCGCCGTGTAACGATTCAACTCCTTCAATCACCCACGTGCGATTCACGTCCATGTTTATAATTGCGCCCATGGCTTGCAGGAGAACTGCGAGGTCCATGATCTCCGGCTCGATTGCCGCGTTTTTAATTACGGTTGTGCCTTTGGCTTTAACAGCAGCTAACATGATATTTTCAGTTGCTCCGACTGACGGGAATGGCAGATCAATAACCGCACCTTTGAGTTCTTTGGCGCGAGCCACGTACGAACCGCCTTCAGATTCAATCTCCGCCCCCATCTTGCGCAACGCTTCCACATGAAAACCAACCGGCCGCGCTCCAATCTTGCAGCCGCCAAGCGCCGGAATTGTGGCTTTGCCGAACCTGTGAAGTAACGGACCAAATAACAAAATAGGAATACGATTCTTGCGATGCACTGCCTCTTCGACTTTGGAAGTTTTCAAATCTCGCGCGTCTACAGTTACAGTTCCTTGGTTGTATGTGACGTGCGCTCCCAGATCTTTTAACATTTCCAAAGTGACATGAACATCGCCAATATCCGGCACGTTATGAAGAATTACGGGCGAATCAGCAAGCAACGTGGCCACCAGTTGTTTTGTGGCCGCATTCTTCGCTCCCGGAACACAAATCTCACCGCTCAAACGGTTGCCGCCATGAACTACGTAGCTGCGCTGGTTATTTTGTGTATCTGTTTCGTTCATATATGAGTTAGTAAATACGGTGGTGGATTCTGTGGTGAATACGGTAGTGAATACAATTGTTAACCTTTTAATACCCTACCGAATCTACTATCGAATCTACTACTGTATTTACCATTGAATTTACCTATTACATATCCGATCTTGTAACAACCTCTATCCATGTTGTTCCGGGTTCGAATTCAAGATCATTTCCATCAAAGTCTTGAAACTTAATCCACTCACCTGCGCGACGACTCCATGTTCCTTCAATCTTATTTCCATTTCGATAAAGAACCGCTTTGCCACTACCCTTTGTGCGCATATCCAAACGTCCAATATCATCCACAACCTCGGCTTCTGTAAGCAGAACAACAATGTTTGAAGCGGTCACAGATTCACCATCAGCATCTTTCTGCATCTTCTTTCCCTGATAACGTTCGTATTTATTTTCCTCGCCATCAAACTTCCACTCAACTTTAAATCCACCCTGATAAGGGATAACAACCGACTCAGTGTCTCCGCGCTCAGAGGTTGTTGAATACTCCCAGACTTGGAATGCTCCGTTTGACCAGCCCTTGTTTTCTTTAGCCAACTTTAGCGACTCCATGCTAGTAAATACATTATGAGGAGCGGCTCGTCCTTGTGAACGCCAGAAATATTTACCGTTTGAAATCTCGCTTAGATCTCTAAACGTATTAAGAAGACTTATCAAATTCAAAGACGCCGGACTGCCACCAACGTGCGCATAAACAGAGCTCAGAGAATAAGCCCAGTCAACATAATATTCACGTGCACTTCTCACCGGGCCGATTTCGTCTAATTCGGTAGATTCATCAAATACCAACATGAAACGCGTGATTCCTCCTTCCACCTCAGCTTCAATCGCTAAATTTGCTTTTGCCGATCCGAGAGCCAATCCGGAGTCAGCTGAATTATCAATCATCACAGCGTATGACTGGAGCTCAGCCTGGTCAGGAGAAACTAAAACGCCGTCCAGTTTGCGATGAACGAGACCCGACATGCCTTCAATTGCTTCAGAGGTTGCTGCACTCGCATCCTTTCGGATGTTTCCGCTGATAATTAAATACATCAACAAACTTGTAACTCCCAAAATCAAAACAGCCCCACACAATAATAGGGGCCAGTTTCTCTTTATAAACATTTCGTAGGAAATTTTTTGATACTTCCTATCCATACCTGTCGTTTAACGTTCAACGTTGAACGTTGAACGAGCAGTCGAGTGCCACGGCCCAGCAAATAAGATACCCGAACTCCGAACAAATTCTACTTTTTCTCTTCTTCCTTTTTCTCTTCAGTTACCTCACCCTTCTTTTCTTCTCCCTCCTCTACCTTTTCTTCCTCACCCTCAACCTTTACGGAATCTACATCAGCTGTTGTCCCCTCCTCCATCTTCTTTAACTGATCCTCTGTAAGAGGCGGTGTTACGCTGGCGAGAACAGAATCCAAATCATTTTGAACTTCCAAGTCCTGTGACAAACCGAGGTCGGCAATCGTGATATCATCGTCAAAAGTCTTAAGCTTTGACAGATCAACCTCGATTTCAGACGGAAGATGTCGTGGCAAACATTTTATTGAAAGTGAATCGTAAGCACGCATCAAGGTACCGGACAACTCTTTTACTGCTGGAGCTTCGCCCACGAAACTTAGTGGCACATCCACAGTCAATTTTTCGCCCATTTTAATCTGACGCAAATCAATATGAATTGGAACCATGGTTACTGGATGAACCTGTACTTCTTGCACCAGGGCCTTCACCGGCTCTTCACTATCTATTGTTAGATCAAGCAAAGAAGACGAACCTAATTTTTTTGAAATTTTACTAAAATCACGCAGCGCAAGAGCAATGTGTTTTGGCTCAATTTCCTGTCCATAAACAACACCAGGTAAATCGCCGGCATTCCTCACATCTTTTACGCGCTTACCAATGCTTTCTCGCGTTTTTACATTTAAACTAAGAGCCATAAGTTCGGGAAAGATAAGTCATGACGTGAAAAAAGTCAAGTCTTAGCCTTTTTTGCTCATTTTTGAGCCATTATTCAACTCTGATAAATTATTTGCGTAAACACTTGCAAGATATTGATCTTTTTTGGAATTTGAGTGGTCGTATTCGTACAAAAGCAGCAAAACCAAAAATAGATTAAAAATAACCGCAGCCGCAGCCAATGTTGAAGTTAAATCCTTTGGAGTAGATCCGACAAGAATAATTCCCAGAGTGACTGTCACCATACCTATAACCAACCACTGAAAAAATCCTATGGCGTTAGTCATTTTTGAACGAATAAATTCACGCGACTCTGTTGCAGTAGCTGCGGCGTCCAACAAGCTTCGATATAATTCAGTGTTGTAAATTATGCCGAGCGACGGAAGTCTGTAAATAGTATAAGTGACTTCTCTAAACAAAGGATTCCCTTCGTCATATTTTGAAAAACTTTCACCCCTGAACCTGTCCTGATATTTTTTTAGTGCGTCTTTCAAACTGTTGAACCATTTGGCTAGTCGCGGCTCAGCTTCTTTCAAATGTAATGACAAATGATAAATTCGTCGAATCTTATTCAGCTCAAGAGAAATATACTCATCAAGAGATTGTCTACGCCGCAAGGTTATGGACAATAAGAAGCCGGAGATGATGGCATACAAAATTCCCATGTTAACTACCTGATTCAACAAAAATTCCTGAATCTCGCGCAGCAAAGAAACGAGCGGCACAATTGTTACAAACAGCACGCTCAGTAAAGCTAAAACAAATATCCTAACATACGTCATGTAATAAGTTGTGATTGTATGGGCTTTTTTCATAAAAGGTCTACGAAATTACTTACCTACCGGCAGGCAGGCGAATCTTATACGAAATATACGAATGAATTATTAGTTATGGGTTATGGGACTTAAAAGTGCCTGACAAAAATCCTTACTTTTATCTTTTAATAAACGGTGGGTCTGTATGCAATCGTTCGAACTTATTGCCACCAGATCCTTAAATCTTATTGCATCCTGAGGTTCCAAATCTGTAACCAAACCAACCGAGCTTATTGATCCACGTGTCTCTAAAATTATTGCTAACATGGCATTGCCGCAAGAGCGACAAGTGCAATGAAACAAACGCGTGGCACCGCGCTCCCCAACGAGCCTCACCTCCTTATCCTCATAAGTGGACTGGCACATTGGGCAATTCGCGAGCAATTTAGAAGAATGCGCACTATTCATATATGAAAAGGGTATCACAAGAACATTAAAACAAAAAAACATTAAAACAAGTACTCTCATGCTCCAGTGCTTTAATGTTCTCGTGCTTTAATGTTTTAAAGTTCTCGTGCTTTAGCGGAATGTAGCGGGCTGACGTCTTACTGCGATTGATTGTGCTAGTGCGATTGTAATGAATGAGGCTATTACTGCAGACGGAGCTGCGCTTATAAACGGCAAAGGAATGCCTGTGACAGGCGCAAGACCCAAATTCATTCCTACATTAATCATCAAATGGAACATTAGATAAGCCATCAAACAAACCAACAAAATCTGCGGGAAGGCATCGCACGAACCCTCTGCTATTTTTACAAATCTAAACATTAGTAAAGCGTACAAAGACAAAACCAAAATCACCCCGAAAAATCCAAGCTCTTCTCCCAGCACTGAAAACACAAAATCAGTGGAGGCTTCTGGTAAATAGTGAAGCCGCGACTGTGAGCCCTCTGCTATCCCCTTTCCAAACCAGCCGCCCGAACCAATCGCTATTCGTGCCTGCGCCACATTATATCCGGCTCCCCTTACATCGCCGCTGGGTTGAACGAAAGATATAATTCTGTCTTTTTGATACGGCTGTAAAACCGCTGTCCACATAAAAATTCCGCCTACAACCGATGTGAGACAGATTAACAACCAGGCACGCCTCGGCAAACCCACAAAAGACACGGCCGCTAACCAAATCACGATCATGACAAGAGCTGAACCAAAATCCGGCTGTAACATCACAAGTCCCGCATAAATAGCCGTTGCCAAACCACTGCCAAAAAATGGAACCCAGCTAATTCGTTTGTGCGCATAGCGTGATAAATAAAATGCCAAAAATATTGCAAGTGAAATTTTAGCAATCTCTACGGGCTGAAACGATATATTCCCGATTACAAACCAAGCTTTGGTGCCGCGAATAGAGGTACCAAAAATTAAAACAGCAACCAATAAAGCCGCACCCAGTCCATACAGCGGCAATGCGAGCGAACGCAGCTGACGATAATCTAAAAGCACGAAGGTAAATACAAGAAACAAACCAAAGAGCGCTGCTACGATTTGTTTTTTGAATTGAAAAAAATCCGCTGATTCACGAGATATATTAATGCCATAAATCGCCAAAAGCCCGATGACAGTTAAAACACTCGCTGCCAGCAGCAGCATCCAGTCAAATCTAAAGTATGTTTCTAAGCTCTGTCGCATTCCGAAAGATTGACATATATGTGAAATTAATTCTAATCAAGTATGACGATCTGGAATATCGAATATCGTATTTCGAATGTCGTACAAAGAGATATCAAAAAACACAACCGAATACGATATTCAAAATACGATATTCGAATTTATCTAAAATACTCTGTCGGCAAAAAGTTATTTTGATCTAACAAATTAACAACCGGGATGATTTCTGTTTGTGTAACTGTTGGAAATTGATCAAACCAATCAAGCTCAACATGCCGCGTCTCTCCCGGAGCTACATTTTTCAAGGTAATGTTATTCACTCCCAAAACCCGCGTCCCGCGATAAAGTTTTATAACCAATCCCATATTCCAATATCCATACGAACCCGGATTAACAATATCAAAAGAAGTGCGCCCAATCCTTTGTGTGCCAATAATCAGGTCAGTCTGAAAATCGATATTCTCAAAACCCACCTTAAATACCTTGTCCGCATATTCTTCATAGCTAGCCCCAACCATTGCAGGGTCAATGCGGTGCCAGCGAATATCATCTACGATCAATTGCGCTGCCCGACCTCCCGGAGCCGTAGGTTTAAATCCCAATTCAGTCAACGCGATCTGACTGTTCGGTAAAATAAAGCCGCTCCTCAATGATGTTTGCTCACCCGAGATATTAAAACGGTAATTAAACTCAGCCCACCAACTTTTATTTGAATTGGTTACATCTACAACCATATCTAAACGATTATCTGTAGTCTCAAAAACCGTCACGTTGGTGGTTTGAATGTTTACGGGACGATCCCCTTGTAATGACTGTTCGGCTATTTGATTTTCTATGATCTTTTGTGTGATTCGCGATTCGCGCGGGTATGAAATTGCGTAAGCATCCAAAATCCCCCAAAGCACATAAGCCCATAAGACAACATTTAGAGCAATCAAAAATCCATATCCTGTTCGAACGAACAATGAGCGATTACGAACCCAGAATGAAGCTAGTTTCAATTCTCCGGAAGAAAAGCTGCCGGTTGATGAAGTAATTGCGGGAGGCATGTTTATATTTTATCACAAATTACGAAATCCGAATGTCGAATGACGAATGTCGAATTATGAATTGTCTATTTATTTGCTGATAGGAGAAAAAACGACAATCAAATAAACCCATGGAAATTTACCGATAGGACCATTCCTATGGGTTTCTTATTTAGCACCATTACGTAGAATTTGCCGATAGGAGAAAAAAGTGACAATAGATTAATTTCGTAATTTTCGTACTCTTTAGTAATTTCGTTGACCTAATAAAAAAAGACCCTCTCGAAAGATTTCAAAAGGGTCAATGTAGGGGCAGCTCAGAATTCGAAGTGGAACTTACTTCCGCGGTTTGACGAAGATCCAAGGATTATTGGCACGCCGGAAATAGTCAGGATGGCCGCACCAGCTGCGGAGCCAGAGGCCACCACCGTTACGCCCAACGCGGAACACGGACGGGGGGCGCCCCAAATTGGTGATTTGCTCCATGGCGATCATGAACCATTCACCGAGGGGCTCATCTTGGTACTGCAGGCGCAGCAGAGGGCCAACTTCAGGCGAGCATAGCTTCAGCCCATGTTCCATAGCGAACCGACAGATCTTCTCGAACGTGACTCTGTTCTTGGAATCCAGCTCAACCGTCGTAACGATGACCAAGTCGACATTGGACTTCTTGGTCGCTACCGTGAAGTCATCCTGACCGACCATGCTCTCAGCATTACGGCCCACGCGACACCCAGCCTGTTTCAGAGCCCGTAAGAACTCTTGACCTGTTTGCGGGCCAGATCCAAGATGAAGGGTTTTCCAAACTTCGAATCTACTAACGCTGCTTGTCATTATTCCCCGCTCCTTTCTTTTTCAAAGAACCATTCTACACCTAGCTGATTTCGCTCTTCTCGTCAATATTTGGGGTCGAATCCCGCATTCTAATATCAATGCACCAATCACATCTCTGAGGCTGGCATAAAAAAATTCAAAACCAACAAAAAGTGCGCGATCACGCAATTTTCGTTGGTGTTAAGATTGTTTTACTTGATGTGATTATTAATCAATGTTTTTACGGCTTATTATCCAATCGCAATTAATTAAGAGTTCGAATCAAGTATCCGAAAACCCACCAAAAAGCTCCTATCGGCAATTATTGGTGGGTTTTTTATTTTGTTGTTTTCGGATTTTAAATGGTGCATCCATGAGTTGAATACACA
>JAHIUG010000043.1 GCA_018817245.1 Patescibacteria group bacterium
TATCCAATCGCAATTAATTAAGAGTTCGAATCAAATATCCAAAAACCCACCAAAAAGCTCCTATCGGCAATTATTGGTGGGTTTTTTATTTTGTTGTTTTCGGATTTTAAATGGTGCATCCATGAGTTGAATACACACCCGCCCCCTGTTCTTTCAAATTTCTAAAAAGAGGATTTTCTCAGGTCCTCTTATATTTTACCAATTAAGTCCTCCCCTTAACCCAAGAGTGGGGAATGACAATTGACGAAAATTCAAATAAATGTTAAATAGAGGGCATGTTTCGCGGTTTTCTCTCCACTGCGAAAAACGATCCTTCAAATAAGGAGAGACGGAGTAAATGAAATGAACATATCTTCTGCGCGGATGCATAGCAATTTGCTTGTGCCGGCGTTTGGGTTCCAATCCATGGAACAAGCGATTTCTGCGCGCGATGGGCTTGATTCAGTCAGGGCGCGTGAGCATGGCATCGGGATTGTCAGAGGAGCGGGTGGCAAAGTATATATTCTTCACCCCGAGATTTATCCGGGATACCAGCTGTCCACAGCTGACATTCTTCTATCCAGAAGATGGGAAGAAAGGAACAGTACTTGTTGGATCAGACTGGGCGAACAGAATCAGTGCATGCTGCAGTCAGCGTCCAATGTTTGTCTTCTCCTGAACGGTAGGCGAGAGTTCAATAGAAAGCTCCGAAACACGAGCGAGCGATCAAAGTTGTGGTACGAGCTGACAAACGGTCAGAGGGATTGTTTTGCTGTCTGGTCTACTGACCAGACTAATCAAACAAGTCATATGATTCCGCAAGTTTCAGGTCAAGGCGCTATCTATTCCTGCGAACAGATGTTTGATGATGACGGCGGTCTAATGAACTATCGTCACATCTACGCAGTGATCAGCTTCAAGATTCGTGATTTCAATCCGTCAAAGGACGACATGCTCTGCGTTAATGTGGATCGTGCTGCAATTCTCAGTACTCAAAAGAGATGCAGAAAACCCGACGTTCTTTCAGAAGATCCGTCTCAAAGCGCATTACTTCAGAGTGCGGTAGATGGTTTTTGGCAGAACTGCCAGCCGTTTCCCGAGGAAATGGAATGCTGGCGTCAGGAATTTTTGGCGCAAAAAGCCAAGCTCGGTGAAGATCTAGCGAAGCCACACGGTTTGAGATACGGCTCCATGGTTTTGTACAGGTCATTGGAACGATCGCTCAAAAGGGTGTGCGAACCATGGCAACTCAAGTTGGTGATTGATGTTCATCTAAAGGGATTGGATCGTGAGTCGGTTCTCAGTCGAATTGCTGAGTGTAGATTGCCAGATTCTCAGCGCTCTGAGCTCGAAGACATGTACGCCTCGTTTGTGGAGGTCGTTGACGCGGCCTGATCTATCTCTCTATAAAGAGCTCTTAACCGGGCTCTTTTCTTTTTGCTCAAAAAATGCTTAGATTTATACATGGATAATTTTTTCGGTCCGTTTTTAGCACGTGTTCAGCCCGGTATTAAGGTTTTGGATTTAGGAGCCGGACAGGGGATTCATGCGTGCTGGATGGCTCGCAAAGGAGCTAGGGTTGTTGCTGTTGATAAAAAGAAGCCGCCAACAGATACAGCCGGCGTAAGGTGGATTCAGTCTTCGATTGAAGAATGGTATGAGCAAATGCCCGATCAAGTTCAATATGACGCGATTTTGGCGAAAAATGTTCTTCAATTTTTACGAAGAGATTGGGTAATCAAACAGTTACTTCCGGAGCTTGTTTCGCGTCTTAAGCCAAACGGAGTATTGGCACTCGAAACTTTTTATCAGTCACCTGAACCGGTATTTGAATGGTTAAGCGAAACTTCCCACTACACGCTGGAAGATTTGTCCCCATTCTTTTTTAATTGGAAGGTTTTGGCAAAGCGTCAGGAACCAAAAAAAATGCGAGGCATTGACGGCAAGCGAAGAAAGTTTTTCTTAACAGGTCTTATCGTGCAGAGACAGGAAAATGTTTCCGTTGATTTTTAATGCGGGATTAAAGACTTCCGAGATTTTCAAAAGACACTTCCTCTTTTTCCTCATCATAATGACCGACGCGGTAATCAAATGATCTGTCTGACACATCTCCGTTATTATCAAACGTAATTTTACCGGACGCTCCATTGTAGTTTTTAATACCATAAAGTCCGCCAACTATTCCGGCCGCGTCAAATCCTTTGTCTTCCATTGCTTTGGCCAGAATTTGTACTGCGTCATAAGTTTCAGCTGCGTGAATTCCCGGCGTTTCGTTATAAGCTATTTTGTAAGCTGCTGCAAAGTCATCGTAAGTTTCACCCGTATAATTCTCAAACGAAGCGAATTTTACGCCAGCCAAATTCTGTGCCGCAGTTTTGATCAGATCTCTATCATCAAGACTTGCTGTGCTCACATATATTTTGCCTTTATAATTCCGGTCTTCCAATTCTACTAAAATTTTTGTAAGAGCTTCAGAATTCACTGAGATGAATATGGCAGGGAGATTTTTGATCTCTTCAATTTCTTTTTTGAAGTCCTTTGTGCCAGTGCTGAAATAAATGTCTACTTCTACGTCAGCCCTCTTGTCTGCAACAAACGAAATGAATGCAGTGCGCAGCGCAAGATTGTAAATATCATTTTCCCAAATTACACCAAAAGATGGATTTTCCGCGTTTTCAGTATAAATAGTTTCAGATAACTTTTTGATTCGTATCGCATCAGATACGACCAATCGGAATGTGTAGTCACTGGAATCAGTAAATGTCGGATCAGTAACCGATGGACTGATTATTACTACTTTCTTAGCTTCTGCCAGTTTAGCTGCGGTCAATGCTGCATCCGGACATGCGGGTCCGATAATGGCTGAGGATTTATCAAGATCTATAAGTTTAGTCATGGTATTGGCTACAAGATCCGGATTGCATTTGTCATTTTCAACAATAAGCTTAAGCGCACGTCCATTAACACCGCCTTTGCCATTGACTTGGTTAACGCTCAGTTCAAGAGCTTTGCGCAGGGAATCGCCGTATTCTGCCAGATCTCCGGTGAGCGGCAAGGTCGCGCCAATTACAATATCCTCTTTAGGAACCTCGACTTGTGGCGCTGGTTCAGGAGCAAAAGTCGCACATCCCTGTCCGAAAAGTGCGATTGCACCAAAAAATACGATGCCTTTAAAAAGAAGTGAATTTTTCATACAAAATTTGTTTAGTAATTAGAGCCCTTGTCATTTCGACCAACGCGGAGAAATCTTTGCATCTGTCATTTCGACCAACGCGGAGAAATCTTTGCATCTGTCATTTCGACCAACGCGGAGAAATCTTTGCATCTGTCATTTCGACCAACGCGGAGAA
>JAHIUG010000044.1 GCA_018817245.1 Patescibacteria group bacterium
CTTAATTAATTGCGATTGGATAATAAGCCGTAAAAACATTGATTAATAATCACATCGAGTAAAACAATCTTAACACCAACGAAAATTGCGTGATCGCGCACTTTTTGTTGGTTTTGAATTTTTTTATGCCAGCCTCAGAGATGTGATTGGTGCATTGATATTAGAATGCGGGGGAGTTCGGATTTGTCTTGACAAAAAGTAAAAATTGTGGCTTAATCAGCCCAGTTCATTCAGAAGAAACTAAAGAACTGAAGAACTGAAGAACTGAAGAACTGAAGAACTGAAGAACAATTGTTCCTAAGTTCCTCAGTCCCTAAGTTCCTTGGTTAATGAATCAAGAGGGAGGTGAGCGATGGGAGATCTGAAAGTTTTCGTTTTCAGGCATGGTGATACCGAGTACCGACAAGGTGACAATCTTCATTCGGTTGCAACAGCTAACGACCTAACTCCGGTTGGCGTGCGTACGACGCAAGTCAGCGCTATGAAGTTGTTGCCGCTCCTCGATCGTGGAAAGGGTGTTCAAATCCATTCCGCTCCATCAGGTCGCACTCTACATACAGCCAAGATAATTTCTGACACCCTTAGGGACGATGGGTTTTTCGTCAGTCCAATATCTCCTGAGTATTCCCTTAGGGAGGTCGAGGGATTCTCTTGGAGGCTCTTCATCCCATTGGTGCATGGCGGAGAAGTTCAATATGCAGGGCATGTGTTTTCTGTGAACAAACAGGAAACGAACCCCAATGGATTGGATCACATCATGTACTTTATGGAGGATAAGGCGCGAGAAATTCCGGACTATGTGAAGAAGAAGTGGCCACCGGTCTACGTGCAGTTTCTCGATAAGCTCGAAACATACCGACACGCAAACAAGCGCATGATCGTGTTTCTTCGCAGCTTGTTCGAGCACCAGCAAGGTCGGCAGATCATTGTCGTTACGCACGGCGCACTCGCAAATAGCATGTGCAGTATGTTTACGACATGGAATAAATGTGAGCTTGAGCGCTCGGAATTCCTCCATCTGCAATCAGAAGGCGACGGACTCTTTGTAAAGCGGGTGGTCGATATTACAGAAGGCGAGCGCGTGAACGTGCTGAAACTCGCCACTTGATTCGCTCTTTGTTCGAACACGTATTCTTAATCCCCCTCTTAAATAAGAGGGGGATTTGTTTTATAAAAAGTGTTTTTATTCATCGTCAGCGGTTTTCCAACTCAATCCTGTTTTTATGTACCAGTTTGTTAGATCTCGGAAACGGTCTGAGGGTTGGCTGATTACCAAGCGCGAGCTTACGCCTTTTACTTTTTTAGTTACAAAATATGATGCGGTTGGTCGCACTAAGAATGCTGCGGGTACGGAGCGTTTTATTACAGATGACAACTCTTTCCGCGCATCTTCAAGCCCCTGAGTTGAGGTGGCGCTGCGTGTGGCTTTGAGCGCGTTGTCCACATCTCGATCTGATAAGCCTGAAATATTCAAACCACGATCAGCGGCCTGACCGCTCCACCAGAACGGGAACATGTCCTGTTCCGGACCGAACAGAACATTGGTTAGGATAATTTGAGCGTTGCGTTCTCTGGACGCACGACGTAGTAATTCTTCGGGCGCGAGAGACTCAATCGTTATTTTTACACCCAGCAAAGACCAGCGTCTCTTTAGAGCCTCGGCCACAGCAACTAATTCAATTTGGTTAGAAGTTATTATTGTAAGATTCAGCTCAGTGGATGTGGCTGATTTTAAAACCCGAACACCGGCTCCCTCAGGTAAAATCCAATCAGTAGCTTCCAAAAGTTTACGTCCTTCTTCGAGAGTGACAATTACAGAGCTGACAGTAGCAAACGGATAAGGTTCGCTTATCTCTACAGATCGACCTTGCCAGGCCGCGACAATCTCTTGTCGATCTATAACGCCGTCCAGCGCCTGACGCAATCTTTTGTCTGACATTGTTGAATCTTTAAGATTAAAGAAAGCAACAGTTACTTGTGGAAGTTCCAATCGAACATCTCGCCAGCGAGAAGTCCCATTTTTTTGAGGTTCGGATATGCTTACGAAAGACAAACTGTCTACCAGGTCAGCCTTCAGCGCATCTTCAGCTTGTTTACGGTCAGGATAGAATTGGAAAACAAGTTTTTCGATATACGGCTTATTTCCATAATACCCTTCGTTACGCTCGAGTGTGTATGAACGAATCAATCCTCGACTGTCTCGTTTAAACGATTTGAATTTAAACGGTCCGGAGCCAATGGGCTTTAGATTAAGATCAGCAAGTCTAGCGTTAGCCGCAGGTATCTCTTGCCACTTAGTGACAGGTAAAATTCCAACTGTAAGCGCAGCTAAGAAAGATACGTCTGGATTATCTAAAATGAACTGTATAGTGTGATCATCTGTGGCAATTGCTTTGACCCCTCGAAAACGCGGGGCTAACGGCGAAGTGCGCACGGGATCTTGGATTGAATCAATAGTGAACTGTACGTCATCCGCAATCACCGCATCACCATTATGAAAGTAAGCATCACTCCTTATGGTGACTGTTAAAGTTTTTCCATCATCAGACCAGGTATATTTTTCTGCCAAATCAGGAACAGGTTCCATGCCGTTCATGCGGAAGAGTCCGGAGAAGACGAGGGACGTTAGATCGCGATCCACATCGTTGGCTGGCGCATCCAGAGGATTAACATGTTTGGGTTCTCCGATAAGCGCCTCTGTTAAGCTGCCACCTGAAACCGGGACAGATTCAGTGTGTTGTTTAATGAAAAATCCCATAGCCGCGCAGCTGCTTATCAAAAAAAGTAAGAATGCGATAACGGCCGCACGCTGTTCGTTCTTGTTCAGAAAACGAGAAGCGTAGCGCATTTGTCTGAATGAAGGGATTTTTTTTGGTGATGTGACGGATAGAATGAGGTCGTGATCATCTTTTGTATCAGGCCCCTGTTCGCTTCCCTGTTCATTAACTTTGTTTCTTCCCGGAAACCAAAAAAACACCCGTTCTACGAGCGCGCGCACGCGGTCGAAAAAGGTCCGGGTGTTCATGTTTATATTTATGAAAGCGCGACGTTCAGTATGGCAGTCACGAAGAAAAGAAAGGCGATGCCGATTGTGGCAAAATAAAGTCCCTTTTCAAGTCCGCGCTTTGTTCTGAATACATTACCTTCACCACCGAAAGCAGCACCTAGGCCGCTACCGCGTTGTTGAAGGAGTATTGCCGTTACCAGCAATACTGACAGAAGTATTTGTATTATTGGAAGAATGATTTGTTGCATATATGCCTGAGAAAGGTATCTCAAAG
>JAHIUG010000045.1 GCA_018817245.1 Patescibacteria group bacterium
ACAATAATACTGTCATCTCGACCAACGCGGAGAGATCTTTCTCACCTGTCATCTCGACCAAAGCGGAGAGATCTTTCTCACCTGTCATCTCGACCAACGCGGAGAGATCTTTCGCACCTGTCATCTCGACCAAAGCGGAGAGATCTTTCGCACCTGTCATCTCGACCAACGCGGAGAGATCTTTCGCACCTGTCATCTCGACCAACGCGGAGAGATCTTTCTGAAAGATTTCTCCACTACACTACACTGCGTTTCGTTCCGGTCGAAATGACAGAAGGATCATATCCACAAGCAAAAAAGCTCGATGTGTTATAATACACGTTAGTTTTAATATTTGAAAATCGTATTATGAAAGTTAAAATTTATACGACGCCAACATGTCCGTATTGCAACCTGGTAAAGGATTATATGGTAGAAAAAGGGATTGAATATCAGGAGATCAACGTTGCAGATGATGCGGCAGCAGCTAACGAAATGGTGAAGCTTTCAGGTCAAATGGGAGTGCCGGTAATAATGGTGAATGACGAGGTGATTGTGGGGTGGAACAAGAGCGAGCTGGAAAAAGTTCTTGAAAAGGTGGGCGGCAAGAAGAAGAAAGAAAAGTCCGCAGTGTAAGGTCACGTAACACATAGCACGTAACATAAATCCGGATTTAATCCGGATTTTTTGATTGCTTGAAATTTTATCTAGTTGCAGTTTTCAACTGTCATCCTGAACGAAGAGAACGAGTAAGGCGAGAGAACGAAGCTGAAGGATCCAGCCGCTCAGAAATACGGAGCCAGATCCTCCTGCCTGCCGGCAGGCAGGTCGACTACCCCCGCATCGAGTGCGGGGTTCGCTCAGGATGACAAAAGGATTATTTCGTAGCTGATTCAAATAATTCGTTCGCGCGCTTCCAATTAAAGTTTTTCCAGTAGTCAGTGATGTAGGATTTGCGATCGGATCCGTAATCTATGAAATACGCATGTTCGTAAACGTCGAGAACGATGAGCGGCATAGCTCCCCAGACTCCGCCTTGATTATGAGCGTCACCAGAATAGATTCGCAACTTCTCATCATGTGTGTCCCAAGCTAGCACAACCCAGCCGCGCGCTGCCATTCCGCAAGCGTTGAAATAAGATAGGAAATTTTTGAGCGATCCGTATTTTTTCGCTAGCGCGTCAACGAGCGGCCCTTCCGCTTTTCCATCGCCTCCCAAGCAGTCGAAGTACCATTCGTGAAGATAAACGGCGTTTATGGCAAAAGTTTCACTGTCTTTAAGCGCTCTTAATTCCGAATACGTTTGATTGGCGCTCGTTACATCTCCGCCATGAGATAGAGTGGATAGCTTCTTGCCGATTTCTTCCTTCTTAGCCACATAACCAACGTAAAGTTTATCGTGATGAATTTTGATTGTTTTATCACTAATCCCAATTAGTTTTTTCTTAAAAGGTAGTTCTTTCATAAATGGTCTACGAAATTACGAATTTAAATACGATGTTAAATACGATGTTAAATACGGTAGTTAATACGATTGCAAATACAATTGTATCCTCACCGAATCTACTGCTGAATTCACCACTGAATCTACCACTGTATAAACCACTGAATCTACCACTGTATAAACCACTGAATTTCCTGCTTCAATGGGGCTAGATCCTCCTACCTGCCGGCAGGCAGGTCGGCTACGCTCGGGATGACACATGACTTACAAAACTTTCAAGATATCACTATTCTTTGGCATTCCGTTTTTTATAAAAAGAATTTTTCCATCCTTTCCAACTACGACAACGCTGCGTTTAATGATTTTCGCTTTGAACAAGCGTTTAAGGGCTCCGTATTTTTCGCTCACCTTTTTATCTTTATCAATTAATAAAGGAAACGGGAAAGTGTATTTTTTTACAAAGGTCTTGTGACTCGCGGCATCGCCATGATTAACTCCGAATACCTCTGTATTTTTTAGTTCGAACTTGGACCAATCGTCACGCACTGCGCAAAGTTGCATTGTGCAGCCCGGTGTCATGTCTCCCGGATAAAAAATAAGAACAATATTTTTTTTGTCCTTATAGTCAGTTAGCCGGATTTTTTTACCGTCTTGATTTAACAGTGTGAACAGAGGGGCGCGGTCTCCGACTTCGAGTAAATTAGTTTTAGGCATATTGGATACTAATTTTAAACAATGGGAGATAATAGAGCAAATTTTTTTTTGTCATCGTGGCTGGTGGTTAATTTTTAATTTCTAAACGTTTAGTAATTAGTAATTAGAAATTTATTCGTAATGTTCGTATTAGCAAGCATTTTTGCTGGCCATTGAAATAATATTGAATATCTGATTACATTAGGTCTTATGAATCACAAACTTATAACAATAGTATTTCTAGCGGTGGCCGTGGCTATCATTGGCGCCGGTTGCGGCAAGTCTCCGGAATCTGTCAGCAGGCAGGAGGCGGTCGGTCCAAAGGTTTCGACTTTTCAGGGACTCACTCCGCAAGAGGCAACCGAACGTATAAATTTGGTGCCGGGCAGCGTAATGTTTATGCATCACTTTTTTGCGGGTTTCGGATCTGATATCTCGCAAAAAATTGTGGATGAAAAACAGGAAGTCGTGCGTACACTTGTTATCGAACGGTTCGCGCCAAATGAAGTTTCTAGTTTGACATGGAAGCTGACTGCTAAAACTGACGATACAGCCGGTGTCTCCCAAACCCTTTCCGGAAATCTTGATGGTAATGATCTGAAGAAAGCGTACAGTTTGTATCTGCCTGCGTATTGGCCGGAAAAGGAGCATGCGCCATCCTTGGGTAACAGTGCGATTTGGTTGTCTAGAGATGTGTTTGAAGGTTTGAATCGCAATAGAGTGTCCACTTTGTATCTAGGTGTGCTTGATGTCACATTGCAGCAGCGTGTGGCTGAGTCGGATTTTAAAGATTACTTAATCGCGCTCGAAAGAAATATGCGCGATATAGAAAATCGTACTGATGTTTATCTGTTGGAAGGGGAGCGGGATCTTGTTGAGTGGCCGCTAAAAGTTAATGGTGAAGATATTAAAGTGGAGGTTATAAAGGCCAGTACATGGTTTGCGGATTTGGTTATTTTGAACAATGCCCAGAATCCCGTTGTGTTAAAGCTCAGCATGAATCCTGGAATTATGGACGAGAGTTTAAAATCTTTACTCGATTATGAGATATTTGAGCTCAAAGACGTGCTCGAATAAATTTAAAATGACATCCTCCCCGGGTTCCGCTCCGCTTCACCCGGGGTTTCCATTTATTAATTTCGCTTCGCGCAAACTCGTTTTGCTCGTCGTCCATTCATCCCCGCATTCCGGCTTCTTACTAACAACTACTCGTGATTAGTTGGC
>JAHIUG010000005.1 GCA_018817245.1 Patescibacteria group bacterium
CCCCGACGGCTGTCGGGGCGCTCTAGAATATTTATAGATATACAAAAACCGCTATTAAGCGGTAATTGTATTGGTGGACTGAGGGGGATTCGAACCCCCGGCCTCTGCAATGCGAATGCAGCGCTCTAGCCAACTGAGCTACCAGCCCAAATGTTTCACGTGAAACATTTTGAAACAATAAGACATAAAACTCAAATTGTTTCACGTGAAACATTTTAATATATTTTGTTATTGATGTTTAGTAATTAGTAATTTCTACTGGCAATTGCCCTTTCCGGGCCATGGTGCCTCCAGGCGGACTTGAACCACCATCTAGAGCTTAGGAGGCTCTCGTTCTATCCGGTTGAACTATGGAAGCTAGAGTCGCAAAATATTTATATTAAATAATTCCCCTTATTTAAAGCTTTTTTCGTGGTGCTAATAATACTATCGATTTGCTTAATAGTCAATAAACTTGACTATCTGCTGAATTACCATTACTATCGATCAACAATAGCTATGCCAAATAAAACATCAGCAAAAAAGGCGCTTCGCCAAAGCACAAAGCGCGAAGTTGCAAACAAGATTATTAAAACTAATCTCAAGTGGCTTTTTAAACAGGGCCAAATTTTAATTAAACAAGGAAATAAAACGGAAGCATCTCAAATCTCTATTAAATTTCAAAAAGCTGCAGACAAAGCTGTTAAGCACAATGTGATGTCTAAAAACGCAGCAAATAGAAAAAAAGGCAATCTAATGAATGCTGTAAACAAACTAGGTGCATAAAACTCCGGAAATCCGGAGTTTTAAATATTAAAGCAAAGACTCTGTTTCATTGGTGCCAGAATATCCAGAGCGCGACAAAACCATTACTCTTAATGTACATAAAAATCTTTTTTCTGATTCTGAAACACTTAACCCTCTCATTTTTTTAACCACATAAGGGTGCAGCCCATCTGTAAAGCCTTCATCCGCTCTTGTATAAGATCGCATCTGTGCCAATACAACATTTAGCGACCCTTCATCTTTAAAGTCAGCTAATTTAGTACGCCACGTTTTTGCCTCTGATAATACTGCATCAGCAATATCAAAAACTGATGCGTCGCCAAAACATTTTTTCAAATCAACGTCGTGTAAATTTGCCGACTGTTTTTGTATCTCACTCATAGCAAACCACGAATCACCATCTGTATACTCGCCAATTCGATCCGCGGTTCTTGTATCAACACCAAATTTTCCAGCTTGTTCTCGTACCCAATTCTTAAACGCATAACCCATTTGAACCGGATGTTCATAGTGGAATAGAGGAGCGATCTTTAGCGCATCAAGCGTCTTCTTGACCGGCTCCTTATCTTCCACAGTTAAAATCACAGTATTGTCTTTATCAGCTTGTAGCTTAGATGCAAGAATGCGCACATCAGCAACTTTCATCTTGTCCAAACATCCATCAGCGCGCACGATCTTCTTTTTCACAAACAAAGACGCAGAGCCTAAACGACTAAGGAGCGCTGTAATCCCTTCAGTGCCATCTATGATTTCTGTGGCCAATCCTTCGGAGTCATGTTTATTTCTAAAAGCAGCAACAAGCTCACGAGCTTTTTCTCGCGCGCGATACGTATCCGGCCCTGAGCAGACAATTATCATGCAACGATCTTAACGCAATATCATAATTCATGAAACGTATGCATTTAGATTTATAAAACGCTTGATTAATCAAGCGTTTTACTGCCCTACATTCGTAGCCATACATCTGACGTTAAATTTTCTTCATCTCATCCCAGTTCTTACCAGCCTTGGAATCAACAACAATTGGCACGCCAATTTTTTCCACGCCCTGCATAATCTCAGCAACTTCTTTAGCAACTTTCTCAACCTCTTTATCCGGCACTTCAAGCACAAGTTCGTCGTGCACCTGAAGCAACATGCGAGTATCTGCTGAAATCTCCGGTAGTCTCTTATCGACTTCAATCATGGCCAACTTTATTAAATCCGCGGCAGTGCCCTGAACCGGCATGTTAATAGCCATACGTTCTGCAGCAGCGCGCAATTCCGGTCGCATGGATTGTATTTCAGCAATCACGCGACGTCTTCCGAAGAGTGTTTCAACATAACCCCTGGAACGCGCAAGCGCTTTGGTCTGATCCAAAAACTCGCGCACTCCCGAATACACTAAAAAATATTCTTCAATAAACTGCTTGGCTTCTTCAAATGAAATGCCTGCTACGCGCGACAAACCAAACGAACCTTGACCATAAATTATTCCGAAATTAATTGCCTTAGCAGTACGTCGCTGTTCTTTTGTAACTTTTTCCAAAGGTACTCCCCAGATAGCGGCGGCTGTGGTCGAGTGGATGTCCTGTCCTTTTTCAAATGCCTCCAGCATTTTTTTATCTTTGGCCAATGCAGCCACAATCCTAAGTTCAATCTGTGAATAATCACACGCCAGCAAACTGTATCCTTTTGGTGCGATAAAGCCGCGCCGAATCTTGCGCCCTAGCTCTGTACGAACAGGAATATTCTGCAGATTTGGATTTGCAGAAGACAAACGACCGGTTGCGGTTAAAGCCTGA
>JAHIUG010000046.1 GCA_018817245.1 Patescibacteria group bacterium
CCTGCAATTGCGGCACAAGATTCTTTTTGGGAAAAAGAAGGTCCTTACACAGGAGCGGTTTCTCCTATCATGCTGCTGGAATTTGGAACTGAATATTGCATCGTAGGTCACAGCGATCGTCGCAAATACATGGGCGAGACTGATGAAATGATTGCTAAAAAGGCACAGTCTCTTCAAGCGGAGGGAATCAAGCCGGTTATCTGCGTAGGCGAAACTGCCGCAGAACGAAAAAAGGGTGATGCATTAAAGGTGGTGAGGGCGCAGCTGCGCGCTGCCATATCTAAAGTAAAGACAGATAGCAAGACGCCGATCATAATTGCGTATGAACCGGTTTGGGCGATCGGAACAGGTAAGCCGTGTTCAACTCAAATCGCACAGGAAATGCACGAGGCCATTCGTACTGTTTTACAAAAGAAATTTAATTCAGCAGCAGATGATATTCAGGTAATTTACGGAGGATCGGTTGAGCCGCGAAATATTTTGGATTATATGACAACAACCGGGATAGATGGCGCTTTGGTTGGAGGCGCTTCTCTGGATCCGCGTAATTTCGGCTTGCTTTGTCGCGCCGCAGTGCCGGCATAGACACGTAACACATAACACGTAACATATCTGTCATCCCGTACATCGATCAACAGTTACAGGATCCAGAACTAATCAATGATACGTGCTACGTGAATATATGATTTATTGGATCATCTTACCAATCGTCGCTGCGTCATTTGGTTTTGTTTTAATCACTGTTTTTAGGCATTGGAAGGAGATACGGCTGCTTAATCCCGAATCAATAAAAGAAGAACGGACAAGGCAAGCTCGAGGTCAGATAATTGAGCAGCGTTTTTTTCGTGTCAAAACCAACAAGCTCGCTCCGTTTAAAGCTTTGTTTAAGAGGGGAGCATTTTTCGGAAAAAAGAAATTTCATTCAGCCTATATTAGATTGGTGCAGTTGGATCGCTTTTACAAACAATCAAAAACCCCATTGGCAAATGTCGCTCCATCAAAACAGGAGCGCGTAAAAACTTTGTTGGACGAGGCGAGATCTTTAGCGCGAGATACAAAGTGGGCTGATTCAGAGCGCAGATTTTTAGAGGTCTTGAGTTCTGACAATAGAAACATTGAAGCTTATAAAGGCTTGGCCGGTATTTACTTGAAGCAAAAAATGTATGATCAGGCAAAAGAAACTTTTGAGTTCTTGGTTAATACAAAGAAAGCTGATGATATTTGTTATGCCGGATTGGCTGAGATAGAAAAGGCCAGAGGAAATATTGCATCAGCAGAAAAAATGCTTAATAAAGCTTTGGAGCTTCAGCCTAAGTTGGCACATCGTTACGCTGAGTTGGCTTCTTTTTATCTGGAACAAGATAATTCCGGGCAGGCGTGGCCTTTAGCTAAAAAAGCATCTGAATTGGAACCGAGATCCGTTAAATTTATGGAGCTTTCCTTTGAAGCTGCCTTGCGAGCCGACAAGTTGGATGAGGCAAAACGACGTTATGACAAAATGCGCCTTTTATCTGAAGATAAACCCAAATTACAGGCACTTAAGGAGAGATTGGAGGAGCATGGGAAAAAGGTTTGACTATAAAAGAAAATCAGGCTATTCTTGCGCCACAAAGTGCCACAAAAGCCATTGACCAAGCCAGCGTAGCTCAGTGGTAGAGCAACTGTTTTGTAAACAGTAGGTCGTCGGTTCGAAACCGACCGCTGGCTCCAGCGTAATAACATGTAACCCGTAATACATAACACGTAACAAATCACAAATTCAAAATCATGCTATGTGATATGTGATATGTGATATGTGCTATGTGAACTAATATGTCACAAGATAATCTGATAAAGTTCGAATGCACAGAGTGCAAGAGGCTAAACTATCATTCTCAGAAAAATAAGAAAATGATTAAAGGGCGATTGGAGCTTAAGAAATTTTGTAAATGGTGCAAAACACGAACAGCACACAAGGAAACAAAATAACATCACGTAACACGTAACACGTAACACGTAACACGTAACACGTAACACATAACACGTAACAC
>JAHIUG010000047.1 GCA_018817245.1 Patescibacteria group bacterium
TAACACATAACACGTAACACATAGCACGTAACACATAGCACGTAACACACAGCACGTAACACATAGCACGTAACACATAGCACGTAACACATAACACATAACACATAACACATAACACATAACACATAACACATAACACATAACACATAACACGTAACACATAACACGTAACACATAACACATAACACGTAACACATAACATTTTTTTAAAAATATGATACGTGCTACGTGATTCATGAAATATATGGCCCATATTAATCCACCAGTAGAAACTTTCGCAAAAATCAAAGTCGTTGGCGTTGGAGGTGGCGGTGGTTCGGCGATTAACCGAATGATTACATCAAAGATCAGAGGCATAGAATTTATTGCCATGAATACTGATGTGCAAGCGCTTCATCATTCTCAAGCCGCTGTAAAATTACATATTGGAAAAAATATTACACGTGGACTAGGAGCGGGGATGGATCCGGAAGTCGGTTATCGCGCAGCTGAAGAAAGCGAAGAGCAAATCAGGGAGATCTTAAAGGATGCCGACATGGTATTTATCACATTCGGTTTAGGCGGCGGAACCGGTTCTGGAGCCGGTCCGAAGATCGCAGCTATCGCAAAGGATATGGGTGCTTTAACCGTAGCGGTTGTTACGAGACCATTTGTATTTGAAGGCGCTCAGCGCAAAGCCATTGCCGATCAGGCTCATGAAGATATGTCTGAGGCGGTTGATACGATGATAACTATTCCGAATGATAGGATTCTTCAGATCATTGATCGAAAAACTTCTCTACTGGATGCGTTTGAAATCGTTGATGATGTGTTGCGTCAGGGTGTGCAGGGAATTTCTGAATTAATCACGGTTCCCGGTTTAATTAATGTTGATTTCGCTGACGTAAGATCCATAATGATGAACAGAGGCTCTTCTTTAATGGGTATTGGAAAAGGGCAGGGAGAGAATCGAGCGGCAGATGCAGCAAAGGCAGCCATTGCTTCTCCTTTGTTAGAGGTTTCTATAGATGGAGCAAAGGGCATCTTGTTTACCATAACAGGCGGATCAAATCTCGGTATGTACGAAGTATCTGAAGCGGCCAAGGTTATTACGCAATCTGCGGATCCGGATGCAAAAGTTATTTTTGGTGCTATTATTGATGAGACGATGAAAGATGAGGTTAAGCTTACGGTTATCGCCACAGGTTTTGACAGTAGGATTGAGCGGCCAAGAGCTAAGTCAGTTTTAGCATCAGGGAGTTACATGCCTGTCAGACCATCAGAAAGTCTAGAACGACTTCCTTTCACTTCTCACGCGGCAAAAACCACACCGGAAAATAATGCGGTTGGTGGCACCCAAACACTGTCATCAATGAGAAAGTCCAATTTGGAGAGCCGACCGGTTGCACCAAAGAGATCTGAAGAGACGCAGCCGGCGGAAAGACAACCACACGTACAGACTCCATCGTACTCGCCGGTTAAGACCCAGCGCACGGAGATCCCGCAACCAGCAACAGTGCCGGATGAAAAGAAGGAAGACGACGATCTGGAGATCCCGGCCTTCATCCGGAAGAAGATGATGTAGAGAAGTTTTCAATTTCCAACTTGCAATTTTCAATTTCCAAACGTTTGAGAATTGAGAATTGGTAATTTATGTACTGTCCCTTCTGTAATAGTGAGAACACAAGAGTTGTGGATTCAAGAGTGGCGAATGACGGCACGTCTATTAGGCGTCGTAGAGAGTGTGAATCGTGCGAGAAGAGATTTTCCACCAATGAAGAGCTGGAAATTTTGGATCTCATGGTTATTAAAAGAGACGGAAGTCGCCAGGCATATTCAAGCGAAAAAGTGATAAACGGACTTAAGCGCGCTTTAGAGAAGCGGCTTCATGATAAGGCGGATTTTCGCAGTTTGGTAAATACGATTGAGCGTGACATTCAGCGAAATGCCACAAATGAAATTACAACTGAAAAAATCGGAGAAATTGTGCTTCATGGTTTGAAAAATTTTGATCCGGTTGCCTACATTCGTTTCGCGTCAGTATATAGATCGTTCGAAGATGTACAATCTTTTAAAGAGGAGTTGGATAAATTGAAATAGAGGGTCTACAGATTAAACAGACAATGCGCTATAATGAGCGCAGTTTTTATTTAACGAATATCGAATGTCGTACAATACAACACCAAAAAAATTCAATCAACAACGAAATTCGAAATTTAATATTCGAAATTCGAACTATATGAATTTAAAAAAATATTTCTCCATACCTCTTTTGGTCTCTGCGGTTTTAGGCGGAATAATTGGCGGAACGATTATTGTGCTTCTGCCACTGTTGTTGCGCGAGTCTGTGTTCGAATTTATTTACCCGAACAAAACGCAGACTGAACAGCAGGGGATTAAAACACCGCCGCCTGTTTTGCAACAGGACGGAGGCATAGCGGAAGATGAACAAACGGTGGCAGTGGTTGAGCGCGTGCGCTCCTCGGTTGTGGCAATCGCCGTTACAAAGGACCTATCGAAAATGACTCCTTATATGGACCCGTTTTTTGGCGAGCCGGTTTATCCTTTTGAAGATCAGTTTCCACAAGGCAAACAAAAAGTAGGAGGAGGCTCTGGCTTTTTAGTGTCTTCAGACGGCTTGATTATTACGAATAAACATGTGGTGGATGATGAAGATGCGGAATATACAGTGGTATTGCCAAGCGGCAAAAAACTTCTCGCGAAAGTTTTAGCAAGAGATCCGGTACTTGATCTTGCAGTAATTGATGTTGAGGGCGAGGGATATCCATTTTTAACTTTCGGTGATTCAGATAAATTGGAAGTAGGACAGACTGTAATCGCGATTGGTAACGCATTGGATGAATTCCCAAACACGGTTACAAAGGGCATAGTGTCCGGTCTTAACAGAAATCTAACCGCGCAGGATCTCGGTGATTCGGTTTTGTTGGAAGAGGCTATTCAGACTGACGCGGCAATTAATATGGGGAATTCAGGCGGGCCGCTTATTGATTTATATGGTCATGTAGTTGGAGTGAATACAGCGGTGTCATACTCAGGTCAGCTGCTTGGTTTTGCATTACCTGGAAATTTAGCAAAGAGAGATGTTGAACAAGTTGAGAAACTCGGGCGTATAACGAGACCTTTTCTCGGAGTGCGGTACTTGATTATTGACGAAGAGCTTATTGAAAGAAATCAGCTTACAATAGATCACGGGGTTTTGATTTCGCGAGGCGCGGAGCCGGGCGATTTGGCGGTTGTGCCGGGTTCGCCGGCAGACAAGGCGGGCATTCAGGAAAATGACGTTATCATTTACGTAAATGATATTCCGATAAATCAAGATCATAGTTTGAGTTCGCTTGTTGGACGCTACCTGCCGGGTGACAAAGTAAGATTGACAATCCTCAGACATGGTGAAGAGCTGGATCTGGAAGTTGAGTTGGGGGAGTTTAAAGTAGAAGATTAAAAAAAGTATACGGTATACGGTATACGGTATTGAGTAAATCTGAAAAAATACTGCATACTGAATACTGCATACTGAATACTGAATTATGAAACGCACAAAAATTGTTTGCACACTTGGTCCTGCGTCGCGAGATGTGACCACGCTTTTTAAAATGGGAAAAGCCGGCATGGATGTTGCGCGATTGAATTTTTCTCACGGCACTCATGAGGATCACGCGCGCATGGTTAGGCATTTGAATTTGGTGGGTAAACGTCTCGGTCGTCCGTTTGGTATTCTTTTGGATTTACAGGGCCCCAAAATTCGCGTGGGTGATTTGCCTGAGAAGGGTGTGAAATTAGTTGCGGGAGAGAAAGCGATTTTCGCAACAGGCACGGATATTTTACCGGACGATATTCCGGTGACTTTGCAAACTTTGCACCAGGATGTGGAAAAAGGGGAGCGTATATTAATGGATGATGGATTATTGGAAGTGCTAGTAGAACGAGTGCAGGGGCGTCGTATTTTTACAAAAGTGATTCAGGGTGGCGACCTCACATCACACAAAGGCATGAATTTGCCCAGTACAAAATTACGATTGTCGGCCTTGTCAGCAAAAGATAAAGAAGACGCAGAGTTTGGAGTTAAGCTCGGCGTGGACTATATCGCGCTTTCCTTCGTTCGTTCCGCACAGGATGTCAGGGACTTGCGGCGTCTTTTGGATCGTAAGGGCGCAAAAGGCAAGAAGATTCGAATTATTGTGAAAATTGAAAAACAGGAAGCGGTTGATAATTTTGAAGAAATTGTTCGCGTTGTCGACGGTGTTATGATCGCGCGAGGAGATTTGGGAATTGAGACCCCTGCTTCCAAAGTACCTGTCGTTCAAAAACAACTAATAGACATGTGCCGCGAGCGCGCCATCCCAACTATTGTGGCCACTCAAATGCTGGATTCCATGATTAGAAATCCGAGACCAACGCGCGCAGAAGTTTCTGATGTGGCAAACGCGGTTATTGATCATGCTGACGCTGTTATGCTTTCCGGTGAGTCAGCTGCCGGCAAATATCCGGTTGAGGCTGTTAAAATAATGGCAGAGACGATTGTGAACACAGAAGAGTCCCGTTTTGATGATGTAAAAAATGTGGATGTCGGAGAATCCAAAGATGTTCCGGAAGTCATTGGCGCAACCACGCGCGTTATTGTTGAAGCGCTGGGCAAACCATCTGTAGTTGTGGCCACAGCTTCCGGTGATACGGCAAGAGACGTGAGCGCGTTTAGGCCTGAGGTGCCGATTTACGCTTTGACATTTGATGACCACGTTCAGCGTACGCTTCGTTTGATTTGGGGAGTTGAGCCGTATTTGTTAGCAAAGAAAAGTACGCCTGAGAAAATGGTGGAACAGGGGATCAAGCTTTTGCGAGTACAAAGAAAATTAAAGCGCGGCGAGCGCGTTGTTATCGTGAGTGGCGCTTCCGAATCCGAATCAGCAAGTAAGATTGAAATTCGAACGATTTAGTTCTGTCATCCTGAACGGAGTGAACGAGTGAAGCGAGAGAACGAAGCTAAAGGATCTAGCCGCTCAGAAATATGGGGTCAGATCCCTCGGTTACCCCCACTTCTTAGTCAATGGCGGGGTTCGCTCCCCACATTCTAATATCAATGCACCACTCGTTCGCAGTTTAACGTTTGTCCCTGAATAACTTCAAACAACCAAACCAACAAGAAAACATCGGACGGAGATTTTCTGTGGGTGGCAAAGTTGTTTTACTTATAATCAATTTTAATCAATGTTTTTACGGTTTATTATCCAATCGCCATATATCAAAAGTTCGAATCAAATATCCAAAAACCCACCAAAAAGCTCCTATCGGCAATTATTGGTGGGTTTTTTATTTTGTTGTTTTCGGATTTTAAATGGTGCATCCATGAGTTGAATACACACTCAGGATGACAGAAGGCTAGATCAAATATCTATCCGAAATTAGATCCGAAAGTGTGATTTCAATTAAAGTATCAGTAACTTTATCTTGCACGCGCTTCCAGATCAGCCTGTTCGAACAGCAATCACCAAGCGGACATTCAACTTCGTCAGCCAAACAATCAACTAAAACCACGGGCCCTTCGAGCGCTTCAATCACAGAAGCAATGGAGGTCTTTTTTGGATTTTTTGTTAGAACGTATCCGCCCTTTTGTCCTCGTTGCCCCTCAATCATGTCGGCTTTTCGAAAGATGGCCGCAATCTCTTCCAGAAACTTTTGCGATATTTTTTCGCGCTTAGCAATCTCATCCAAAGATATTGGAGCGCCGCTTTTGTAATTGGCAGCCAAATAAGTCATGAGCAACACGCCATTATGTATGCGCATTGGAATTCTGAATAATGATTTCATATTTCACGTAACACGTAGCACGTATCACATAACATGTACCACGTATATTATCATCTGTCATTTCGACCGGAGCCCTGAAAGCTTTTGGGGCGGAGCGGAGAAATCTCGTCCGAA
>JAHIUG010000006.1 GCA_018817245.1 Patescibacteria group bacterium
AATCCATTCGCAAATGACGCATATGATCTTGGTTTGTTCGGGGCTGCTTGGAAAGATATTTATGCATCGGGCACAGCGTATGTACAAGATGATGTAATAATTGGAGGATTATCGGTTTGTTTATCTGATGGAACGAATTGTCTGGCTGGTGGAGGTGGAAGTCAGTGGAGCTACAACGGTACCGGTGATTTTGTCCGTCCCAATACAAATACTACCTCGCTGATACTTGGAGCATCAGCAACAGCTAATGCACCGTTCTGGTTTAAGATAGAATCCACTTCAACACGCTTATATCTGGGCGCTAATGGTTCAAGCACGAATGTTGTATTGGGCAATACTACCGCGTCACCAGCCATCCCCATGCATTCAAGTTTCCAGCTTGATGGCAATGATCTATATGTGGAAGGTAATATCGGGTCTGCGTCATCCGTTTATACGAATGGCACATTTATCGCAGGAACTGATAATGGAGGATCTGATAACTTCACTACTTATGGGCATGGGTTTTTGACAGAAGGAACTGGAGATTATTTAATAAATGCTAAACTCGGCGATATAACCCTTGATCCGGTTGTGGGTAGCAACGGAACAACGACCATTGGTGTAGAAACCACTGATCGATTTGTATTAAACGGAGTAGTAGCTTCTGATTTTAGCCCATATTCAGATGGGGGATATGATTTGGGGTCGGGAAGTAATCGTTGGAACGCATTTCTATACAACGCCAGCTCAGTCAATTTTGAGGTTACAGGCGGAATCAATTCTAATCTCAACCCGCTTGCAAATGATGTGTATTATTTAGGTAGCTCATCCAAAAAGTGGCGCGGACTTGAAGCGATAAACGTAACTACAACATATTTGGATTTTACATCTGCCACAGGTACGAATTTAGAATTTACTAATGCATCAGGTACTCAGCTCATTTTTGAAGAAGCTTACGGATCAGATTTAATTGTAACGGATAATTATATTTATAACGATTGGGGAGATCGGACACCTGGTTATGGAGCTGGAAAATTCTTGAGAGCTTATGCACGTGATCAGTGGTATCCAGCTTTTGGGGTTATGGGCATGGTAACTAACACTCTTGCGGTAGAGGCTGATATCCCATCCCTAAATACAATTCCTTTCGCAGCTCAAGATGTCTCAACTGCTGGTGGATTCTTTGTAAGTGGTAGTAACCCAGACCTTGGTACAACTGGTCAGGCTGGAATGTTAGCTCTTCATTTAACAAGCTCCACAAGAGGTGCGGCCATAATGGGTGCAAGACGCTGTAGTGGAGATGGTTCAAATATTTTACAATTAGCAACTCATGAAGATATAAGTCGATTTACCGTTCGTTGCGATGGCTCAGTCCATGCTGACAAAGCTTATGATAGTGGCGGCGGTGACTATGCTGAGTTTTTCTACACAACAGATACAAGCCTTGGGCTTGGTGAAGCAGTAGCCCTAAGCTTAGGATCAGCAACATCTGTTAAACGAGCTGAATCAGCTGACCGTCCATATACCATCGGTGTTATCTCCTCTAATCCGGCAGTTGTTGGAAATGCAGGAAATGATTCGGCCAACAGAGAAAACCCTAATTTTAAAATTGTAGGCCTAATGGGTCAGGTAGATGTTTTAGTCTCAACAAATGGAGGATCTATTCAGGTGGGAGACTTACTTATGGTTGGAAATAGCGGGTTTGCTGTAAAAGCCGCTGGTGTCGGCATGATCCTGGGTCAAGCTTTGGAGAACTTAAGTACCACCGGAACAATTAAGGCATATATCGATCCACGCTGGTCAGCAGATGGAATATTTGAAGCCATGACAAGCGGTACCAGGATTGGAAATGCGCGCACCGCTTTTTCGACCGGACCGGAATATGATTCTTACGGCCTTGCTTTCCAAGGTTCTGCTTGGAGTACGGACAATGTCGAATATATTAGTTCATCTTTCAATATATTCAATGATGCGATCAGTGCTTCATCTTCAATCTTTACTGTACAAGGAACAACTGGAACCAATCTGCTCACGATTTCTGATATTGGAGACATGTCTGTTAAAGGAGATCTCACGGTTGGTCGTCGTTTGTTCTTGGGCAATAAGACTACTGGCGCAGGTTCAACATCAACCTATATTTTCGTAGATGATACATTGGCGCCGGCTACCACATACATTTCCACTAATGCAGACGGATGGACCGCCAGTACAGCATACGACTATGCTGAAATGTTCTTTTCAGATGAAGTTCTTAAACCCGGAGATGTTGTGACGACCGATCCAAACGGAGTGGATAAGATAAAGCGCACTTCAGCTCCGCACGAAAGTGTGATCGGAATTGTTTCTACAAAACCCGGTTTTATCACAGGTGCAAGAACTACAGGCACTCATCCAATCGCGCTCGCCGGGCGTGTTCCGACTCGCATCTCCACTGCCAATGGCGTGATTAAGGCAGGTGATCAGTTGGCGATTTCAAGTATCCCTGGTGTTGCAGTTAAAGCTGTGAGTTCAGGTCCGATTGTAGGTGTAGCACTTGAGTCATATGACTTGCCGGGCGAAGGACTTATTAGCGTATTTGTACAACCGGGCTGGAAGGGTGGCGAAATTATTGAATCCGGATCAGACGCATCAGACATTGCATATAGCGTTGAATATTCCACCGGCATTTCTCCGCGTTCAGGTTTGGCAAAGATTTACGCCGGATCAAATGAAGTACAGGTAAGCTTTGATTCACTAAACTCATATCCGTTGATTACAGTTACTCCGTATGGGCAAACTGCAGCAGGCTGGTGGTTGTCTAATGTTACTGATCGCGGATTTTCAATCATCGTTGGCGAGGCTCCAATGTTTGATCTGACGTTGGCATGGAAAGCGGAACCCTCACCGGAGGGCGGCATTATGTCTTTGTCAGATGGGACTTTTGCACCATATGATCCTTTGAGCGGACAGGTTTTTGCTCCGGAACAATCAGATCCGGCAACCGAACCAGATCCATTGCCGCCAGAAGAGACCGTTTCTTCTACAGAGGTTGTTGCAGATCCGCTGCCGGAAGAAGTTGCTAGCGCTCCGGAATCTTCAACAAGTACGAGTAGTTAAAATATATTGAAATAACCGGAAGCACAATTGTTTTTCCACATGTTTCAATCATTATTTATATATTTCGTATCGGATTCGCCCGCCTGCCGGTAGGCAGGTATTTTCGCAGACCATTGTTAGTAATAAAAAAAGCCCCGATTGAATTACCCTATCGGGGCTTTGAGTTAGTAGCGAGCCGAGGTGCGGCCGCTACTCAGCAGAAAGCGTGTGCATGATGTCCAGACCCGGGACGTACAAGTCTGTGGTCCAATCACCACTTTCGAAACCATGAGTACCGTATTCCAATGACGACATGTCAGACCACAGGAAGTAAGCAGGATACCCGGGCAACGGTTCCGGCGGATCAGGCGGATTAGGCACAATGCCTTGCTGGGAAATGCCGAGCACCAACCCATGAGTCGTAATGTAGCCTGTGACCGGCAGGATCTTTTCAGTGTTACGAGCGAAAGAGAAAGTAATATTTTGTCCGGGCTCTACGTTTGAGGCCATGCCTATGATCTCGAAGATCAGCTTTGTCTGAGAAGTGACGAAGGGTTCTTGGAAAACGAACCAAAGAGTGTCTTCGGTTAGATGGTTGGGAATAACTCCACCTCCATTTTCGTCAATTACCGAGTACGAATCATGGGGTAATTCAACCCCAGCTTCGGTCAACAATATGTGATCGATCAACAGACCGACGGTCTTTTTGTATTTGACCGCAAATTGAGTGAATGATACAGGGTCTCCATCACCGACAACATCGAACGCCAGTAACGGAACATAGCCAGTAGTCAGCTTATTCGTTATCTGGTTCTTGCTAATCAAGGGTTGGGACATGCGAAGCACCATGAAAGGCGCCTGATGTTGTGAGATGTTCGCATTCAGCACCTCGCCATCGTCAGACACGGCTTTCATGCTGATGATTTCGAGCGAAGGCGTATGCCCGCTGCGAGCAACACCGTGCCACGGTTCAGTATCTACATTGCCGGACATGACTTCAGCCGTCTTGGCCATGATCTTGACCTTGAGTTTGCTCCCGGGCTGGATTATCAGAGGAACTACCTCTTCTGACAGAACCCAGTTTTGATCCTCGTCCGCCTGTAGCGGTTCGGATGTTTGAAAACGCACAACCTTGTCATCAGTGGCTAGTGCCAAAGATACGAAGTCTGCCACGTCGCCGTTTTCATGACGCTGACCTACCACGACCTCGTCGATCTTCACAGGCACATTGGATTCATTGATCAGAACGTACTGAGTGAAGACCTGCCATTCATCCAGACCGCTGATCATCATTTTTGTCTTGGGAGTGGTCGAATCAAGTTGAGCGCTCAAAGCGAGTACGAGTTCTTCACCACCTGAACCACCCTGGCCTGGATCTAGATCCAGGCCATCCGGAACGAATAGTCCGCTGCGGCCGCCACAAGCGGCCAGAAATAAAGCCAAAAAACAAAAAGTAACCGGTACAATGTGCTTATTCATCTCGTCCTCCTTGTTAGTTGTCAAAAGTGCTAAGTGTTTGGATAGTAGCGTCTGGAAGTAAAAAGTCAAACCAGACAGAGCAAATTAACACAGAAATGTTGGTTTGTCAATATTATGTCCGGTTACCCGCATTCTAATATCAATGCACCAATCACATCTCTGAGGCTGGCATAAAAAAATTCAAAACCAACAAAAAGTGCGCGATCACGCAATTTTCGTCGGTGTTAAAATCGTTTTACTTGATGTGATTATTAATCAATGTTTTTACGGCTTATTATCCAATCGCAATTAATTAAGAGTTCGAATCAAATATCCAAAAACCCACCAAAAAGCTCCTATCGGCAAT